>DAOWJL010000012.1 GCA_030640385.1 Dehalococcoidia bacterium
GCCGACATCTCACCGCAGTCTGATCTGGGTATCCAGAATCTTATCTCAAACATGGCAACCGCAGCCCAAAACTCGATACTGGAAGGCTGTCCCGTTCTTATTGAGCGCCTGCGTTCCAGCCCCAGACTTGCCCAGCAGATTAAGGAAATTATGCAGAGCTGGAGCCAGGAAGAATAGAGCTGGTCCAGTTTTAGAAAAGCAGCTAACTGTTTTAATCAATTTTCATTATACCCGGTGAGGTGGAAAGATGAAAAAGATTACGGTAGCTCTCCTAGCAAGAGTTTGATACCCCTGCATAAGCCTTAAGCCTTTTAACCATATAGCCCGCTTTTAATTCGTATCCCAAATCGGAACTATAGTATTGGCGGGCACCGACACCGCTCAAGACAGCGATAAGGGGTGCGCCGAACTCTTCGGATGCTATCCGCTCTGCCTCCATAAGCAGGAGTTTCCCCAGTCCTTTATGCTGGACGGCAGCAACCACATTACTTCTGCCGATGGCAACCTCAGGCCCGTAAACATGCAGCTCTCTTACTAGTGCCATTTTGCCAGTGGGAGATTCTACCCCAGGCAAATGTTTATCCTGAATCCTCAGCCTGAGCAAGCCAAATATTGTTTCCATTTCATCCTCAAAGGACAGGAATATCTCCTGCCCCTCCGAAGCTTCATAGTCCATTCTTGTTAACCGCGGCTCACCTATCTGCCAGCCATCCTTTATCCTGTGTCCATATTCATGGCAGCGAATGCACCTGCAGTTAATCCCCTGCTCTTTCATCTTTTGCTTTACTATATTACGCAGAGAATCCTTCAAGCCGCCGACGATGTATTTCGCCGGTATATCGCGCAGTACCCGTGATATCCTGACGTACTTGGGGACACAAGCTTTAATATCAGCAACAAGATTAACCATAACGTCATTATCATACGGCTGATACCTCCCCTCCCTTTGCCATTTCTCCAGCTCAGTGCCAGCTACCACCATAGTCGGATACAGCTTCAAGCCGTCGGGTTTGAAGCGTATATCATCAAACATCATTTTTGAAAGCTCCAGGTCATGCTCCGGGCTCGAGCCGGGCAGCCCCGGCATCCAGTGATAATGTACTTTGAAGCCGTATTCTTTTAGTAGCCTTGTAGCATTCACGACGTCATTAACCTTATGGCCACGCCCCACAAGTTCATAAATCCTGTCGTCGAGTATCTGCGCTCCCAGTTCTACCCGCGTGGCGCCAAATTCAAGCATCCTTTCTATGTCTTCCTGCCGGCACCAGTCAGGCCTGGTCTCTATACACAGCCCGACACAGCGGTGCCTGGTGTTTTCGTTAATTCTTTGAGCCTCTTCCAGGCTGGCAGATTCCGTTCCGTTCAGGGCGTCAAAGCAGTCTTTTATAAATTCGAATTGATAGTCCGCCGGGGAAGCAAGAAATGTACCGCCCATTATGATAAGCTCCACCTTGTCTGTGGGATGCTCCATTTCGGTTAGAATTCTCAGCCTTAATTCAACCTGTTTTCTGGCATCGTATTCACAACTTATAGCACGCAGCACCGCCGGTGACTCCGGGGTATAGCTCTGTGGAGTGGCAGTATAGGTAGGACAATAGATACACTGCCCCGGGCACCCCATCGGTTGTGTCATTACCGCCACCGGGGTTACGCCTGATATTGTTCTGGATAGCTTCCTCATTGTATACTCACTGAATGGGTCATTATCAGTCTATCAGTTTTAAGCCTGAGCAACAACTGAAGACAAAGCAATACACAATGCCATAAAGGATAATATAATTGGCTGACAATCTTAAAGATGTATTTAATAATATAGCGCCCGGCTGGTATAACTTCCGCCACCACTCTATCTTTAGCAAAGAGCTTAAAATGCTGGCGGAACGCTGGCATAAGGGCAAGTTGCTTAACCTCGGCTGCGCCCACGGGCCCGATTTCCTGCCCTTTAAGGATAGCTTTAAACTATATGGCGTCGATTTTTCAGACGAGATGCTTAAGCTTGCCCGAAGATACTCGCTGAAATTTGATTTCAACGTGGAGCTATCGCCAGCCGACGTCCGGCAATTGCCTTACCCGGATAATTCTTTTGACTGGGCGATATCGGTAGCCACCTACCACCATATAAAGGGTAAGCAGGAAAGATTAAAAGCGTTAAACGAACTAAGGCGGGTTTTAAAACCCGGGGGCGAAGCCTTTATTACTGTATGGAACCGATGGCAGCCAGGATTCTGGTTCAAGCCCAAAGAGTTATATATGCCCTGGCGCAAGAAGGATAAGACACTATATCGTTACTATTACCTCTTTTCTTATGCAGAACTTGAGAGCCTTGCCAGAAAGGCTGGTTTCAGCATCTTAGAATCACACCCCGAAATCGCCTACCATTTCCCCCTGAAACGATTTTCCAGGAATATCTGCCTGCTGTTGAAGAGGAATGGCTAGATTAAACAATTTGCCTATATATAGTTATATTGCTAATATTAACCTGTAATATTATTTTGGTTTAGAGTGACGGATGAATAATAAAATGATTAAAAACAGGAGGTTTCGTCAGATGCTTATTCCGACAATAATAATGGGCGTCATCGCCATAACCCTCCTTATTATTGCCTATCAGAAGGGAGGTGGTGAGCATATCCTGGGCTTAAAGGCAGGCGGGAATATATTGCTTCAGATTTTACCTCTGCTACTCTTTGCTTTCATTATTGCCGGCACCATTCAATATGTTATCCCCGCCGAATTGATATCAAAGTGGGTAGGTGCTGAATCCGGTTTTCGCGGCATATTTCTCGGTACTGTCTTCGGTGGTCTTACCCCAGGGGGACCAATGATAGCGATGCCTGTCGCCGCCGGCTTGCTGAAATCAGGTGCCAGCATCGGTACAATGGTTGCCTTTATGACCGGCTGGTCTCTTTGGGCTTTTACCCGTTTGCCGCTAGAGGTAGGCTTGATGGGCTGGAGGTTCACCGCCATCCGTCTTGCCTGTACTTTTATATTCCCTATTTTGGCCGGGCTTATAGCCAATCTATTCTTTTCCAAGACAAATGTTATCTGATAATAAATCTTTTTGAGGAGGATTGTTAGGTTATGCTGTGTAAAATAAAATGCCCCGAATGCTCTACCGATGGCACCATCTCCCTGCTGGAGACTACCTATGAAGGACCGTATAAATGCTGGAAGTGCCGTCAGCTGTTTGCTATCAATTTGAAAAACGGTGCCATGCAGAGCTGCAAACCACTGAGCCAGGAGGAGGTTGAAAAACTGCAGGAAATTGATGCCCTGAAGAAAAAGTTCCGCAAGGATTAACTCAATAATATAATAATTATAATAAACATACTGGTGCAGGAGGAATAATAGGAATGGCTGTTGAAAAGGTTGGTGAAAAATATCGCTGCAATATCTGTGGCAACGAGGTTACAGTAACCGAAGCCGGTGGTGGCACCCTTGTCTGCTGCGGTGTGGATATGGAAAAGTTTGAATAGAAATCATCTTTAATTATATCCATTTCCATCTTCGGCAATGCTCTTTTTTTAATCTACTCATTTTTGCTTTAAATGCGCCCGAGCTTATATCTTCAGCGGTCATTATCACGGCATCCTCTCTATCATCCATATAGTAACCGCTTCGTATCCCTTTTATATTGAAACCATATTTTTCGTAAAGTTCCTGGGCGGCTTTATTGGATCTGCGCACTTCCA
>DAOWJL010000030.1 GCA_030640385.1 Dehalococcoidia bacterium
AACCGAGGCCAGGGTATTGATTGAGGAGTGGAGGAGGGAATATAATCAGGTACGTCTACATAGTGCCTTGGGTTATAGACCTCCTCCACCTGAGGCTGTAATACCGGTAACTCTAACTTAACAAGTGGTATACCTTATGGGGACAGGACACGGGAGATAGGTGTTATGAAGGCTGTTGGTGCCACCAAAGGAACAATTCGCCTGCTATTCACCACTGAAGGTGGTATCCTCGGTTTCCTGGGGGGCCTTATAGGAGTAGCCATAGTCTGGATTTTAGGTCAGCTGCTCACCCATCTTTTAGCTTTGATATATCCCGCTTAATCTTGTCCCTGTAGTAAAATTAATACTTCAGCGGGTATTCTTCATACATACTCAACTGTGAATGGGAATTGATAGGCATAGCTAGCAGATTCGAGGAAGAAGGTCACCGGTTAACATCCTTATAATACGTGATGTACCAAGACCTGTTTTCATCACCACCGTGCCCAGATGCTCAGCAACTACCCGGCCGATAACGACGGCACCAACGCCATATTTATTTTGTCTCATTTGTTCAATTAGTCTCTTAACTTTACTAGGTGGCGCAATGGCAACAAGTTTGCCCTCGTTGGCAATATACAGCGGATCAAGGCCCAGAAGTTCACATATTGCCTGCACCGGTGGGGTAACTTTTATGGTATCTTCCTCTATCAGAATACCTACCTTTGATTGAGCAGCGAATTCGTTGAGTGTTGTCGCCAGTCCGCCACGGGTAGGGTCACGCAGGCAGTGAATATCATTGCATACATCTAACATATTCGCCACCAGGCTATTCAATGGAGCACAGTCGCTTTCCAGGGGGCTTGAGAACTTTAACCCTTCTCGCTGGCTCATAATAGTAATACCGTGCTCACCTATACTACCGCTAAGTATGATGACATCGCCTGGTTGAGCATTTGAGCCGGAGATATTTACCTCTTCCGGTACGATGCCGATACCCGATGTATTTATGAAAATCTTATCGACAGAACCTTTGTTTACAACTTTTGTATCACCGGTAACTATCTCAACTCCGGCTTCCTTAGCTCCCTCTTTAATAGAATCCACAATTCTCTCAAGATCCGTGGTTGAAAATCCTTCCTCCAGTATAAAGGAAAGACTTAAATATAGAGGGCTAGCACCGCTCATTGCCAGATCATTGACCGTTCCACAAACCGCCAGTCTACCGATGTCGCCACCGGGAAAGAAAATGGGGCTGACTACATAACTATCTGTGGTGAATGCTATCTTTCCACCCACTTCGAGCACCGCCGAATCATCTAGCTTTTCCAGCCAGGTGTTACTCAGCTTGTTCAAAAAGTTTTTGGCTATCAGGTCGTGGTACATCTTGCCTCCGCTACCATGGGATAGCAGTATCTTATCCACTTTCATTGACCTCATAAAGATAGTAAGTTGAACACGCCCCCTCGTAGGATACCATACACGGACCTACCGGCTGCTCTGGGGTACAAACGCGGCGAAAGAGGCTGCAATCTGTCGGTTTCTTGGTGCCTCTTAATACCTGTCCGCACAGACAGCCTTCTGGCTCCCGGCTGGTGGCAATTTCCACCGGGAATTTTAACTCGGCATCGAACTGCCTGTATTTATTACCCAGCTTAAGACCGCTACTAGCTACTTCGCCGACACCACGCCAGCGTACCGGAATAATATCAAAAACCTGTTCCATTATCTCCAAAGCCTTGATGTTTCCTTCGCGACCAACGCCGCGGCGGTAGGCTATCTCCACCCTGGGTTTATCTTCCTCAATTTGTGAGATAAGCATATCAATTGCCTGCAGGATATCCAGTGCTTCAAAGCCGGAGACCACGCAGGCGATACCATAATCATGGGGGATAAACTCGTATAGCTTTGAGCCGATGATAACGCTCACATGACCGGGGCAGATAATACCATCCAGATCTACCTCTCCGGCATCCAGCAGGGCTTTTATCACTGGAGGGCACAGTTTTGCCAGCGAAAGCACGTTGTAGTTATCAATACCGTCAGCTTCTGCCTGTAACACCGAGGCGGCAATAGTGGGCGCCGTCGTCTCAAAGCCGACACCCAGAAATATAACGTCCCTTTCAGGATTTGCCCGGGCTATATCCAGTGCATCCATAGTTGAATAGACAACGCGGACATCGCTACCTTCAGCCTTTACCTGCTGCAGGCTGCCAGAGGTGCCCGGCACCTTCAGCATATCGCCGAAGGTGCACAGAACTATATTGGGTATTTGGGCTATGGCAATCGCCCTATCTATATCAGCAGTATCGGTAACACAGACCGGGCAGCCGGGGCCGGAAAGCATCTCTACTGTCGACGGCATTAACTGGCGGATGCCATACTTGAAAATAGCCACTGTATGGCTGCCACAGAATTCCATCAGCCTGACATTTCTGGTTGACCTTCTGTTAATAATATCAACCAGAGCTCCTGCCAGCTCAGGATTGCGAAAATCTTCGGTTAATTTCATTTAAACTTCTAAAAAGATTAAGAGTTTCCTCGGCTTCTTTTTGGTCGATCACTTTTATGGAAAAGCCGGCGTGAAGAAGGATATGATCGCCGATAGCAACCTCGGGGGTCAAATAAGTGCTTATTTTGCGACTAACGCCGTCAATTTCCACTTCCGCTTTCGTTCCGTCTATTGCTTTTACCAGTGCTGGAACAGCAAGGCACATATCAACTATCCTCCGCCATAAAGTTGGCGATTACCGCCTGGCCTAAAGAAATACAGGCGTCGTTAGTAGGTACCCGGCCGTGGGTTAGGACGTCAAATTTAGACCTTGCAAGCATACATAGTGTAAGTTTCAAGAGCAACCTGTTCTGGAATACCCCACCACTCAAAGCTATCCTTGAAATACCCGTACTTTTGGATATCCGACAACAGACATCGGTTATCATCTGCGCTACTGTCAAATGAAAGCGATAGGCTATTTCAGATTCGGATACACCTTTCTTCAAATCCGATATAATAGCGTATAAGGTCTCGCCAAAGCAAATGCTATAAATTCCATTTTCTTTAACAACTACAAAAGGGTAGCTATTAACATAAGATTGATCGGCATCCATAGCCGCCATCTCCAGTTCAATGGCTGCCTGGGCTTCGTAATCTATCTCGCTTCTTATACCGATGAGGGCCGAGACGGCATCAAACAGACGGCCGCAGCTGGAAGTCAGTGGTGTATTTATACCCTTATCAATTTGCTGTTCCAGAATTGCAAGTTCCTGCCTGTCTACCCCCTGAATAAAGGAGAGGCTTTCCAATGATTCTTTACCTAAAAGGCTATAAATATAGCTGGCTGCCGTCCGATAAGGCTTTTTAATGGCTGTATCACCACCGGGCAGGGGCATATATTCCAGATGTCCCAGTCGCTCAAAACCTTTGTAGTCCGCTACCAGTAACTCGCCTCCCCAGATACATCCGTCACTGCCGTAACCGGTGCCGTCAAAGGCAACGCCGATAACCGGCTCATCTACCCTGTTCTCCACCATGCAGCTGACAATATGGGCATGGTGATGTTGAACAGGATAGATTTTGACTTCCGCATTTGCCCTAACAATCTCACGGGCATAGTTAGTGCTCAGATAATCGGGGTGCAAATCATGGGCGATTACCTCTGGCTCTATACTAAAAAGTTTTTTATACAGTTCTATAGTATTGCTAAAATGCTCTAATGTTTCCAGGTTTTCCATATCGGCAATGTGCTGGCTGATAAAGGCGTATTCATCCCGGGCCAGACAGAAGGTGTTTTTTAGCTCACCGCCGCAGGCAAGTATCCGCCTGGACTTATAGGGGAGATGAATAGGGGAGGGGGAATAACCACGCGCTCGCCGGATAATCTGCGGTTTACCCACCACCATGACAACGCTATCATCATAGCGGACATAGATATCACGGTTATGTAATAGAAAATAATCTGCTATGTTCCCCAACCTATGTAGTGCTTCATTGTTATCTTTAGCTATAGGCTCTTCACTCAGGTTGCCGCTTGTCATAACAAGTGGTATGGCTGTTTCTTTAAGCAGTATGTGATGTAATGGAGTATAGGGCAGCATTACTCCTTGATATTTGAGATTTGGTGCAACCAGTTTGGATAGGTCGGAGTTTTCCCGCCACCTGACCAGCAATATCGGGCTCTGCGGCGCAAGTAGAAGCTCCGCTTCCTCGTTTGAAATATGGCAGTGCTTTCTGGCTTCCTCGAGGCTGGCAAACATAACCGCCAGTGGTTTTGCCGGTCGTTGCTTCCTTTTTCTCAGTAAAGCTACGGCTTTATCGTTTGTAGCATCGCAGGCTAATAAATAACCACCCAAACCCTTGATTGCAATGATGTTCCCTTCAAGTAATAGCTTACAGGCAAGGGTCATGGCACCATCACTTTCAGTGATAACATTGCCTTTTCTATCAGCCAGTTTAAGATGAGGTCCACAAACCGGGCAGGCGTTGGGCTGGGCATGAAAGCGCCTGTTTGACGGCTCGTCGTATTCCTGCTGGCACTGAGGACACATACGAAAACCGGCCATAGTGGTGCGGGAGCGATCATAGGGGATTTCTTTTATAATGGTAAAGCGTGGTCCGCAGTTGGTACAGTTTGTAAAGGGATAGCGGTAGCGCCGGTCATAAGGATTCATTATCTCTGCCAGGCATGCCGTGCAGGTAGAGATATCCGGGGAGACGAGCTGATATCTACCCTCCTGTGCCTGACTTATCTCTATTTTAAAGCCCTCATAGCCAACAACCGATTGACGTGTAATCCTAATATCCTCAATATAGCTGATGGGTGGTGCCTCTGTTTCAAGCTGCTTAAAAAAAACATTCAGGGCTTCTTCTTTACCCTCTATATTAATTTCCACGTTACCGGAGGTATTACGCACCCAGCCGCTTAAATCATTATCACTGGCTATCCGGTAAATAAAGGGCCTGAAGCCCACACCCTGGACGATGCCGTAAACCTCAAGGCTGAGGCTCCGTATTGTCTTTGCCAAAGCCACCACAACCTCCTGATACAACCTCGTTGATATATAAATATTTTGTATTTAATGGCTATCGACATTTACTTGATTTCGGTTAATATGAGGTCAATAATCCCGGGTACAGCCTGTTCAATCCTTTCTGATAAGCCTATTCCAAAGG
>DAOWJL010000076.1 GCA_030640385.1 Dehalococcoidia bacterium
AAACCTAAGGCAAAGGCGATATCTGTTGCCATGGGAATGCCAAAGCCACGTATCTCACCATCGGGTTGTATATTAAAACTGAAATATATGAGAACAGGAACAATCATACCACCCACGGCGGCAACTACGGGAAAGGCAGCTTGTTTCATAGTTGATAGTTCACCCACCGTTATTTCCCGCTTGATTTCCATACCGATAACAAAGAAGAAAAACGCCATAAGTACATCATTAACCCAATGGCCTAAATCCATATTAAACACAAGATTACCAATTTCAAAGCCAGCAGAGGTATGCCATAAGTTGAAGTATGAATCAGACCATGGGGAATTAGCCCATATCATAGCTATTACAGCGGCGCTAAATAGAGCCAGGCCACCATAAGCTTCTTGCGCAAGGAATCTCCTGATGAATAACCAGAGCTGTGCTCTTAACTGATATCTGTGTGGAGGTATTCCAGCCATAGATTGTTATTCTACAATAAAATCAAAAATATTTAAAGAAAGGCTAACATTATCTCTTGATATTCGTTTTATAAGGTGGTAAAAGTTAATTATAGTATAAGATTAAATAGGGGGCGATTATGAAGGCAAAACTTTTTATTACCGCTTTGATTCTGTCTGTTATACTGGCGTTAATCCCCGGATGCCAGGTGGAAGGTTCAGGGCTGGAGATAAAACTGGCACCCATACACGAAGTTGAAATCAGTATTGCCGAGTCATTCCCAGAGCAGATTTTCGTTAACATCACGGGTGGGCTGGCTGATAGTTGCACTGCCTTTCATAATTTAACCACCGAGCGTATTGACAATACAATAAAGATTGAAGTAACCACAGAACGCCCCGGGGATGCTATTTGTGCCCAGGTATATGGCTACTTTGAAAAGAACATCAACCTGGGTAGCAATTTTACAAGTGGTTTGAAATATATAGTAGACGTCAATGGTATTACCAGGACCTTTGAATACCCTTAAATATAAAAAATACTATAATATATAATTTTAGAGACGTTAACCCGTAATTTTTTACTGACTTTACAGTTTTATAACAGTATAGTATTCTTTAGAATCAATCTAATCCCAGGAGGCTATGCCTTTGGTTTGGCTTGCATTCGTATTCTGCCTTGTTGTCATTCTAGTTGCCGGTTTCAAACTTACCAGATACGGTGATGCCATCGCCGAAAAGACAGGGCTTGGTCGTGTATGGATAGGGCTTGTACTTATTGCCCTGGTCACATCATTACCCGAACTGGCTACCGGGATAAGCGCCGCTGCCCTGGTTGACGCTCCAGACCTTGCCCTGGGAACAATCTTTGGCAGCTGTACTTTTAATCTCGCCATTCTTGCTGTACTGGATATGATCAATTCTGATGGACCAATTCTGAATAGGGTAAGCCGTGGGCATATAATATCAGCGGGAGTCGGGGTAGTGCTCGTTGCACTGGCTGCTGTGAGTATATTTGCCGGAGAAGGGCTTTCCGGATTGTCCCTGGGCTGGGTGGGTGTACCCAGCACTTTAATATTTATATTTTATATTTTCAGTATCAGGCAAATTTTTAACTATGAACGCCGCCGGAATGGCAATGAGAATCAGCAACCCCTTACTCTTAAATATGATGGCATCAGTAATAAAAAAGTCTACATTGGATTTACATTGTCGGCACTGGCTATCATCGGTGCCGGGATATGGCTGGCATTCATCGGTGAGGAAATAGCCGTAACCTATAACCTGAACAATAGCTTTGTCGGTACCCTCTTTTTAGCAATGACAACCTCAATGCCCGAGTTAGCCGTTGGTATCGCCGCTGTCCGCCTGGGGGCGATAGACATTGCGGTGGCTGACCTTATGGGCGCCAATATGATAAATATAGCCAAAATATTCATTATTGATATATTTTATACAAAGGGGTCTATCCTGTCACTGGTATCCAGTAGCCATCTCATTACAGCTATGATAACAATAGCAATGACTCTGGTAGTCGTTATTGGATTGCGTTTCAGCTCTAGAAGAAAGGTGCTCAAATTCGCGGGTTGGTACAGTTATTTATTAATCGGACTTTGGTGCCTCGGTGCTTACCTCGTATATTCTTCGGGTTCTGGATAAATTAGTTAACAGTAGGATGGAATGAGCAACCAACTAAGATTGAGTAGAACCGGCGGTAGTTATCTCTTGCTTTAGTCCAGGCTTTAGGGTAAAATATTTTTTTAGCCCCTGTAGCTCAGTTGGATAGAGCACCAGCCTCCGGAGCTGGGGGCGAGCGTTCAAGTCGCTCCAGGGGCGTATTATTAAGGATTTATATATGGAAGATTCAGGACCTATTGAAATCAGGATACACGGTCGTGGCGGACAGGGTTCCGTAACGTCCGCCGGGCTGGTAGCTCAGGCGGCTATAAGCGAGGATAAATATGCCCAGGCGTTCCCAAGCTTTGGCCCCGAAAGAAGAGGCGCCCCCGTACAGGCATTCATAAGAATAGATAACCATAAGCCGATACGTGTACGGGCTGGAGTCACAAAACCGGATATCGTCGTTGTCCTTGACCCAAGTCTACTGGATATAGTTGATATAACATCGGGGCTCAAAGAGGGCGGTTTGATGGTGGTAAATACAAAAGGTTCTTTTAAAGATATAGAAGAAAAATTCGATGCCAAATATAAATTGGCTATAATAGATGCCACCAGCATTGCCCGCGAGTTATTAGGACGCCCGATTGTTAATACAACGATGATTGGAGCCCTGGTTAAGGCGTCAGGTATCGTAAAGCTGGAATCCCTTTTTCAGCCACTGGAGAAGCGTTTCGGCAGGCTGGCTGAGAAAAATAAAAAAGTCATGCTAAAATCCTATACAGAAACCAGGGTAAAAGGTGAAGGTTAATTGACAAAGAAAGAAGATGAACTAACCTGGAAAGACCTGGAGATTGGTGCAGTTATAACCGAACCGGGAAATGCCAGCCAGTACAGGACAGGAGACTGGCGGACGCAAAAGCCGGTTCATGATTTCAGCAGGTGTATAAAGTGCGGCTTATGTATGATTTACTGCCCTGAAGCCTGCCGTTTTCAAAACAAAGAGGGTTATTTTGAAGCTGACCTATTCTACTGCAAGGGCTGCGGTATATGCTACCGTGAATGTCCGACAATGGTGATAACAATGGAGGAAGAATAATGGCTCAGAGAGTGGGCATGGAGGTTTCTGTCGCCATAGGTGAGATAGTAAAATTGGCTAATACCGATGTAGTGTCGGCTTATCCCATTACGCCTCAGACACATATTGTTGAACATCTCGCTGAGCTGGTAGCCGATGGTGAACTGGACGCAGAGTATATACCGGTCGAATCGGAACATTCGGCTATGAGTGCCTGCCTCGGTTCGGCGGCTACAGGAGCCAGGACCTTCACGGCGACGGCCGGGCAGGGCCTTGAATTAATGCATGAGGTGCTGTATGTAGCATCATCAATGCGGTTACCGATAGTTATGACTGTGGCTAACCGGGCATTATCGTCACCGCTAAGCGTCTGGAGCGACCATTCGGATGCTATGGCTTGCCGGGATACCGGCTGGATTCAGATATTTGTTGAGAATGGGCAGGAAGCGGTGGATAATACCCTGTGTGCTTTTCGTATTGCGGAAGACAATAATGTATTGCTGCCGGTGATGATCCATCTGGACGGTTTTCACGTATCACATGTAATTGAGCCGATATTATTACCGGAGCAGAGCCAGGTTGATGCTTTCCTGCCGAAAAACAACTACCCATTGCCACTCGACACAGATAAACCGGTAGCCATGGGAGATTTTGGGCCGCCGGTTATCTACACGGAAGCGAAATGGGCACAGGAAGTGAATCTAAGGAAATCTAAAGAAACTATACTAAAAGTATGGCAGGAGTTTGGTAAAAGTTTTAGCAGGTATTACAAGCCTGTCGAATGCTATCGCTGTGAGGATGCCGATACGTTACTGCTTACAATGGGCAGCTACAGCGAAACGGCAATGACGACTATAGATAAAATGCGTGGCGAGGGCAAGAAAATAGGTTTGATAAGAATACGGCTGTGGCGGCCATTCCCCTTCGAGGAATTCAGGCAGGCTGTTAAAGATATTAAAACACTTATCGTCCTCGATAGAGCCATCTCCTTTGGTGGTCCCGGCGGACCTGTTTGCTCTGAAATCAGGTCAGCCCTTTATAGCCAGAATAACAGACCTGAAATTGTAAGCTTCATCGGCGGTTTGGGAGGTCGTGATATAACAGTTGCCGGTTTTGAGGAAATTATTAACAGTGGTATGGAGATTGCCGAAACCGGTAGCGATAATGAATTTGAAATATTCGGTGTGAGGGAGTAATGCAGAACTATACGATTTTTGTTCCGCGCCTTTTAAGCAAGAAGGAATATTTCGTATCCGGTCATCGTGCCTGCATCGGTTGTGGCGAAGCGCTGGCTGTCAGATTGGCCTGCAAGGCAATGGGGCAGAATGTAATTGTCGCCAATGCCACAGGTTGTATTGAGATTATAGCCTCGCAGATTCCCTATACTTCCTGGAAAGTACCCTGGATTCATACCCTCTTTGAGAATACTGCTGCCGTTGCCTCTGGTATTGAATCCGGGTTGAAAGCAATGGCTCGCAAAGGATTGAAAGCGGATAAAGGAACTAAAGCTGTCGCCATAGCCGGCGATGGCGGCACTGTCGATATCGGATTACAGGCACTGTCGGGGGCAATGGAGAGGGGGCATAACTTCCTCTATATGTGTTTTGACAACGAAGCCTATATGAATACCGGCATCCAGCGGTCATCGGCTACTCCTTTTGGTGCTTCCACCACAACCTCACCGGCAGGCAAAGTTAGTATAGGCCAGTTTTCATGGAAGAAGGATATGCCGGCTATTGCCGTAGCGCATGACATTCCCTACGTTGCCACCGCCTGCCCCAGCTACCCCTTTGATTTAATGGAGAAGGTTAAAAAAGCCCTGTCGGTAAAAGGGCCGGCTTACATACACATCTTTTCCGTTTGCCCCACCGGCTGGAGTTGCCCCGGTGATTTAACTATAAGAATAGGCCGTCTGGCGGTAAAGACCGGCATCTTCCCGTTATACGAAGTTGAGAACGGCATATATAAAATGAGTATTGATTTCACTGAGCTCAGACCAATTAATGATTATATGAAATTACAGGGCAGATTTCGCCACCTTACAGAGGATGTAATAAACCAGATTCAAAATAAAGTGGTTGAAAAGTATGAAGAACTCAGACGAAAATCGGTTATCAGTGATGCCGTGGAGAGTGGGGAGTAGAGGATGAAAGATAATAAATGTAACCTTTGCCGAAAATGCATTGGTATTTGCCGTAAGACGGTTGGTATGGCTGCCATTAGTTACGTAGAAAACGAAAACGGCGATGCTGCAATAATTTTTTCACCCGATAATTGCATAGCCTGCGGCTCCTGTGCCTATATCTGTGATCCCCGTGCAGTGACTATGACAGATGTCGGCGGCAAAAGAATAATGATTACGCCAAGCGGCAGGATGGAATTCAAATTAAAGCAATGCAGTAAATGCAAAGATTACTGGATTCCAGAAAAACAGCTTGAGTATATGGTACAAAAGACAAATATCCCTCTGGAAATGTTCGACCTCTGCCCCGATTGCCGGGACTAATCAATATTTGACCGCTTAAAACTACCTTGATATACTCATCTTGCGGGGTGTGGCGCAGTCGGCTAGCGCGCAGCGTTTGGGACGCTGAGGTCGGAGGTTCAAGTCCTCTCACCCCGACCACTTTTACTATCCACAGGGAGTACACAGTGGTAAAACAAAAATATATTTTAAAATCGTTTTCTAGAACATTAAGAAGGTGATAAAATTATGGCTTGACTTGAACGATAAAAAGAACTTGCTGCCAATCAAGCGAAAATAAAGTAAAATATAAAGAGGAGAAAAACAATGACATCAAAAGAGGTAAAACTTTCCGTAAATTATATGCCCGTTGAGATTGAGAATTTTGTTCAGCAATTCATTGAGGCTGTTATTACGGGTATCCTGGATTCATTAAAAGGACATGAAAAAGTGCAGGATGTCAACCTGTCTATAGATGGTGATACTGTTGACATAACTGTAGGTAACGATGTACTTCAGCTAAATCCTTTTACAAGCGCTTTTGTAAAGAACACCGTTATCGGTATGGTTTCATCGCTTAAAGGGGTGGGGCAGATAGAAAGGTTGGAAATCAGCATTAATTAATACTTTCGGGTGGAATGGTAATATTGCTGAATACTTTGTGTTATATCCCTGATTACGACTTATCCTTAACAAACTTATCTGGATAACCCCCGATGATATATTAAATGAGATCATCTTTTAATTCACATCATTCTTTTATATCCTCTGCACAATAAAGAAACGGCTTCACTTAATTAAGTGAAGCCGTTTTAACTCAGTTTAAGCCAACTATTAGCTGTTCAGAATCTCCATTGCCTCTTCTCGATAGGCATTCATAAGATAGGGTATACCAGTGACTTTTGCACATTCTTCAGTCAGTGACATAAGCTCACGACGCGTAACCGCCGGGGTGCTGAAACATCTGGCGCCGGCCATTAACTGCTGCAAGCCGACTTTGAGTTTGTCACAGTAGCTATAGATTCCTATGGCACCAAGAGGTATGTTTTTCATCTCGTTAGCGCCGACTATATTCTTAACGTCTTCATAGTTGACGAAAATCTCTTCCACGGTGCTTCCAAACCGGCCGACCGTACTTGGTAATTTATCATCCTTGAGCCACTGCGCGATATTCTTGCCGACCATACCAGGAATCATCAGTGCTCTACCCATACAAACTGCCTTGGCAAAGGGAGCACCGAGAGCAAGAACCTTGAAGATACCATCTTCGCTACTGAAAGCGCCGGCAAAAGCGATATCCGGTACCCTCTCACCCTTATCAGCCAGCCTCTGGCAGAATTCATAAGCTGCGGCATGTAGGTATAAGCTAGGCATGCCCCATTCTTCCATCATACGCCACGGGCTCATACCGGTTCCACCGGGGGCTCCATCAATTGTAAGGAGGTCAATCTTGGCTTTTGAAGACCACTTTATAGCCATAGCCAGCTCACGTAGACCGTAAGCCCCGGTTTTCAGGGTGATTCGTTTAAATCCAATGTCCCTGAGGCGCTGAACTCCAGCGTAAAAGCCTTCCTCATCTATGAATCCGAGGCGGCTGTGCCGCTCAAACTCCCTGAGGGCACCTTCTTTAAAAGCCAGTTGAGTAACCGGATTTGAGGGATCGGGAGTAACAATATAACCACGTTTCTGTAGTTCCAGTGCCCGCTCTAGGCTGTTTACCTTTATCTCGCCGCCTATGCACTTGGCACCTTGGCCCCATTTTAATTCTAAGGTGTTTAAACCATGCTTTTTATGGACGTATTCAGCCACACCCAGCCTGGTGTCTTCAACATTCATCTGTACAAGTATTTCACCGTATCCCTGATGATACCGCTTGTAAATCTCTATACGGCGGTCCATATCCGGCGATAATGTAACCTTGCCATTCGAATCAAGTTCAAGCCCGGGGTCTATACCACAAACGTTTTCACCGCACACCAGTGTTACACCGCATATAGCGGCTCCAACGGCGAAATGTTCCCAGTTCTTACGGGCTATTTCTGTTGAGCCGAGGGCGCCGGTAAACACCGGAATCTTCATCTTTACCTTTATGTCCCAGCCATATTCGGTTTCCGTATCAACCGCAGGAAATATAGCACTGTCGGGGTCACCGACAACACCTTCAGGTAGCCCACTGGCGCCGAAAGCATAGCCCTGAATATTGAGATGCGAATAATCTATAGGATAGTCCTTATCACCACCTGCGGTGATTTCACCGAAGCGCCCGGGATAGATAAGTTCCCGCCCGCGGAAGGTTGACTTGAAAACCTCACAGTTTCCGGTGCAGCCGTCAAGGCAGCGTGTGCAGATACCGCTCATTGGCGTTACGCTCTTGGAACGGTTGGTGGTTTGCGTGGCTTCATTTGCGTTTGGTCGTTGCAGATTCATGTAGCAATACTCCCTTCTGATTTATATTTTAACCAATATCCCCTTTTTTCTAAGATATTGCTTGGCTTCCGGTATAGATATTTCTTTGAAATGGAATATCGAAGCGGCTAATACTGCCGCAGCTTTACCGATTGTTACGGCTTGATAAAGATGCTCTAATTTACCGGCACCGCCCGAGGCTGTAACCGGTATACTTACCGCTTCAGCCACCGCTTTCGTCATCTCTAAATCATAGCCTTCTTTGGTGCCGTCGGCATCCTTGCTGGTAAGCAGAATCTCTCCTGCACCCAGTGATTCAACACGCTTTGCCCATTCTACTATCTCCATTCCCGTTGGCTCAGTCCCACTCTTAACCACTACTTCCAGCCTAGGCGATCCGCTATCCGGCGGGTTCTTCCTGCCATCAATGGCGACGACAAGCCTCTCCTTGCCAAACTCCTTTGAGGCTTCACTTATCAATTCGGGATTTCTGACAGCGGCAGTGTTTATGGAAACCTTATCAACGCCAATGTCAATTAATATTTTCATATCTTCAGTGCTACCAATACCACCACCTACAGCGAAGGGAACCGTAACTACGTCACGTACTTTCTTTACCCATTCCATTCTTGTCTTCCTGTTCTCGACGGTAGCGAAGATGTCGAGAAAGACAAGCTCATCTGCCCCCTCTCGACAATAGGCTGCTGCTGCTTCCGCCGGGTCACGTGCATCTCTAAGGTTGATAAACTTAATTCCTTTAACTACCCTTCCTTCTTTTATATCCAGGCATGGTATTATTTTTACTTCCTGCATTCTATAACTCCTCAAATTTAATTAGATCCCGGTATTCCATAACCGCGCTCATACCACGGTTTTCAGCTTCAATTCCTGCTTCCACGGCGGCAGCTATTGGATTCAGGCCATTGACAAGGATTATGCCTATCCTGTTAAGTTCCACCGGGATTTCACAGACCGTTTCGCTTACATTTCCCATAATCAATAATCCGCCCAAACCGGCCTTTTCAAGATCAGCCATGACTTCTTTCGCCAGGGTCTGGCAGGGTGCCGGAATCTCACGATATGTGGCAAGTATTCTCCCATTACCACTATCAGCCACTTCTCTTACTGAAGTCATTCTGGCTCTAATGAATACTTCAGAGGGGTCCAGGGAACAGCCGGAATATTGAATCAGTTCTATAAAGCGAAGAGGTTTATTATTTTTGATTTGAAGGATGCCAGAGAACTTCGAATCCATTGGTATGCCGGCCTTAAGTAGGGCACCGTTTAATACAACACTACAGACGGTGGCTAATCCCACCTTGCCCTCTGGAACAATCAGTTCACCAAGCATCTCCCCCTCCCTGGCTGTTGCTACCAGGTTGCTAACACAAAGACCGGCTTTGAAAGAAGGCTGCATTGCCTTGAGCGCTTTTGAAAACCTGGCTTCTGAAAATAGGGAGACATTCACTGGAACCAGCCCGGTAAGTTTCTTTAAGTCGAAGCTCGTCTGGAAAGCTTGCAATTCTATCCTTGAGATAGCAAACCCGACTTTATCTCTGACGAGGGCACTTTTCAGTTCCTCAATACCCGATTCCGTGATAAGCCTGCCATCTCTCCGTATAAGTTGAGTAAGGCCCCGTCCATCCATTAGTTTCAGATGGTAACGAACTGCTCTTTCGCCCAGTTCAATTCCATGTTCTTTCAAACGGCGAGCTATTACTCTGGCTCCCAGCACTTCTCGCGAGTCGCTCAGAACTTTTAGAATTGCGATAACTTTTCTCTCTACATCCTGCGTTTCGAATCCCATGACACCACAATCATAATACTGAATAAAAATAAAAGGAAACTGTTTGCCTATATTACCATAGTTCCACTTTTCTGTATATACTTATATTCAAATACTTGGTCTGTATCTGAGTTTGGTATGCAGCTACCCTATGCCGGCTATATTGCCCTGTACGCTATGTCTTTAGAGGTTGTTTTGTATGATATTATGACTTGGAATAGATTTAAAATGTTTTATTCGTGAATATATTCCAGTTTGACAAAAGTAGGCTGTTATTCAGTCTTTGTCTTTTTTTTATCGCCCAAGATATCAGATTCCACCTGCTTGATGACCTTCAGTAAACCATCAACCATGCTAGCGGTACCCCATATAAGAGCAGTCTCTCCATAAACTGTCTCATCCTCCTGCATCCCAAGCATACTAATAAGGCGCTCTCTACTTGTTTTGTTAAGAGGACAATCCACAGCCAGACAGTTCTGGCTCAGATCACAGTTTTGCTCTTCTATGTTTAATTTACTGATGGAAGAGTGTTTATCTTCATCACCACTGAGTGAAAAAAAACAAATCCTCTCTTCATATCCGCAGATTGCTGCAGAAAATTGCCTGCCTGTTATAAGTTGAGTATTCGTTCGTGTAATTGGGTATTCAGGCATAATAAAAACCACCTTTCATATTGCACTAACTTATAATTGTTGCAGTTGCACAACCAGTAATTATACACAGTTATAGTGTAACAATCAATCAGTATTAGATATCAACAATAAATATACTACGTGAATTGATAATAATTAGAACCTGGTCAGAAAGTTGACAAAAAAAATATTATGTGCTATTGTAGACAAAGTTTACCATATTTATCATCAAGGGTATTAAAATGAAAATATCTACAAAGGGGCGTTACGGAACCAGGCTTTTGATTGACCTTGCCCAGCATCTTGACGAGGAACGAGTCCTGCTTCGAGATGTCGCCTTAAGGCAGGATATATCTTTATTGTATCTAGAGCGGCTTATTGCGCCGCTTGTTGCCGGGGGTATAGTGCGGACAACTCGCGGCCCCAAGGGTGGTATTTCGTTAGCCAAGCCGCCGGAACAAATAAAATTAAGTGAAGTTATACAGCTCCTTGAGGGCTCAACAGCACCTACTGAGTGCGTTAACGATCCGAAGGTTTGCAATCGTTCCGCCATCTGTGCAGCGAGAGATATCTGGGGTGAACTCAAGAAAAAGACTGATAGTATTCTGGAATCGATAACGATTCAGGGCCTGGTTGAGCGCCAGAAACAAAAGGTAAAATCAAAAAAGCCAATGTACTACATCTAAGACGAAATACCGTAGCGTTAAATATAGAAATAAGCAAGCGAGGAATTTTATGACTAAGCAAGCTCAGGAAATAGAAAAGCTCCGTTACAAAACAATTAGTATTCCAAGGTTGACCAGGGGCATTGCCCGGGATTCTACCGAACTTATCGGTAATACCCCTTTGGTTATGTTACAGCGTATAACTAAAGGGTTAAGGGCAGATATAGTGGCCAAACTTGAGTCGTTTAATCCACTCGGCAGTGTTAAGGACAGAATAGGGGTGGCGATGATCGTGGATGCCGAGGAAAAAGGTCTAATTGATAAGGACACGGTTATTGTAGAGCCCACCAGCGGTAACACCGGTATCTCCATCGCCTTCGTTTGCGCCGCTCGAGGCTACAGGCTGATCCTTACTATGCCGGATACCATGTCACTGGAAAGAAGGCAGCTCTTATCTATTTTAGGTGCCGAACTTGTGTTAACACCTGGAGTAGAGGGAATGCGCGGGGCGGTGAGTAAAGCAGAAAAAATCGTTGCTGAAAATTCAGGTTATTTTATGCCGCAGCAGTTTGAAAACATGGCTAATCCAGAGATACACCGGCTCACAACCGCCGATGAAATATGGAGAGATACCGAGGGCAAGGTGGACATCCTGGTTGCGGGGGTGGGCACTGGAGGTACTATTACCGGCGTCGCCGAGGTAATCAAGCAGAAGAAATCGGATTTTAAGGCTATTGCCGTGGAACCATTTGATTCCCCGGTGCTTTCTGGAGGGAAGCCGGGCCCTCACAAGATTCAGGGTATCGGAGCCGGTTTTATCCCTGGTGTATTGCGAATGAACATTGTAGATGAAGTTATCAAAGTTACCAATGAAGACGCCGGCATCACAACCAGAAAACTGGCTAAGGAAGAGGGCATTCTGGCCGGTATATCTTCGGGAGCTGCCGTATGGGCGGCAATGGAAGTGGCTAAAAGGCCTGAAAACGAAAATAAGCTGATTGTAGTGATACTACCGGATACCGGGGAGCGCTATCTATCTACCTGGCTCTTTGAGTAACCATCACAGACAGAATTATACATTAAAGAAGTAGGGGAAGATCACCTTGTTTAAAACCTTAAGGGAAGATATTAAAACAGTTTTCTCAAAGGACCCGGCGGCCCGGAGTGTAGCCGAGGTTGTCCTTTGTTATCCGGGATTGCACGCTATCTGGCTTCATCGATTAGCCAATTATCTTTGGGTGCATCGACTCAAACTCTTCGCCCGACTCATTTCGCAGATAAATCGTTTCCTGACGCTTATCGAAATCCATCCTGGGGCCACCATTGGTAGAAGAGTCTTCATCGACCATGGAGCCGGAGTGGTCATTGGCGAGACGGCCAAGGTGGGTGACGACGTATTAATGTATCAGGGAGTAGTCCTTGGCGGAACCAGCCTTGAGAAGGGTAAACGCCATCCAACCATTAGTAATAACGTTGTAATTGGAACTGGAGCGGTAGCCTTAGGTAATATTACAATTGGAGATGGAGCCAAGGTCGGTTCGGGTTCAGTAGTGGTGAAGTCAGTGCCAGCCGGGGCTACAGTGGTGGGAATCCCGGGACGAGTAGTAGAGGACCGCCACAAGCCTCTCATAGATCTAGAACATGGGAATCTACCTGACCCTGTAGCAGAAGCTATCAGGCTTCTTTTAAGGAGAAATGATATTTTAAAAGAGCGCCTGGAAAGGCTTGAAGAACCCTTCGGTGTTTCTTATAATGTGGAGGATTTGCTTGACCATAGAAAGGAACTGATAGAAGATTTTGTTCAGGGAAGTGGGATATGAATACTGAACAGTTAAAGCTGTTATGCAGAAAGGGTAAGAATAGAGGATTGGGGGTGATAGAAATGTTATGGATAATGGCCTGCCCCCAAGGGGCTAATCTGGTAATAAGTTTTAAATTAAGGAGTATATAAAATGGCGAAAACAATCGCTGAAATAAACCAGAAAATCAAAGAAGGGCAGGCGGTAGTGGTAACCGCCGAGGAAATAATTGACATTGTTAAGAAAAAAGGCGTCAAAGAGACAGCCCGGGAAGTAGATGTAGTAACCACCGGGACATTTGGCCCCATGTGTTCCTCTGGCGCATATTTTAATATAGGTCATACTCAACCGAGGGTAAAACTCGGTGGCGGTCGGGTTTACCTGAACGATATTCCCGTCTACGCTGGATTTGCCGCTTTGGATATCTTTCTTGGCGCTACCGCTATTGCAGACGACGATCCAAGAAATAAGCTATACCCCGGAGAGTTCAATTACGGCGGCGGGCATGTAATTGAAGACCTGTTAGCCGGCAAGGATGTCAGGCTTACAGCCACTGCTTACGGCACCGATTGCTATCCCAGGAAGAGACTGGAAACTTTAATAAAGCTGGGTGACCTTAATGAAGCAGTGTTGTTCAACATCCGCAATGCCTACCAGAACTACAATGTAGCAGTCAATCTCTCGGACAGGACAATTTATACCTATATGGGAGTAATCAAGCCCGGTCTGGGAAACGCCAATTACTGCAGCGCCGGACAGCTATCACCCCTACTGAATGACCCGTATTACAAGACTGTAGGCATTGGTACTAAAATCTTTCTCGGAGGAGGAATCGGCTATGTAGCCTGGCAGGGCACGCAGCACAATCCAACCGCTCCCAGAAGGGAAAATGGTGTCCCTACGAGGCCTGCAGGCACACTGTCGGTAATTGGAGACCTGAAGCAGATGAAGCCCGAATGGCTACGCGGCACCAGCATGCTGGGTTATGGTACAACTATAACCGTTGGCATCGGACTTCCCATACCCATACTATCTGAGGAAATCCTCAGCTATACTGCAGTAAACGATGCTGAAATCTTTGCTCCGGTTGTCGATTATTCAGAGGCTTATCCGCAGCGTAAAGCGGATATACTGGGAGAGGTTAGCTATAGCCAGCTAAAAAGTGGTAGTATATCAGTAAACAACCAGAGCGTACCTACATCAGGTTTATCCAGTTATTCCAAAGCACTGGTAATTGCCAACCAACTAAAGGATTGGATACAGTCAGGCGAATTCCTGCTGACTGAACCGGTAGCAGCAATACCGGGTGTGGAATCCGGCATAAGTTTTAAGCCTTTGGCCGAACGCAAAATAGAATAGCGGATTGCAACGATGATGGCTCATAGAGGGTAATGTTATACTAGTTGTGGCTTACCCTCTATGAGCCAGATTTAATGAATGATTCGTGCTTGAGTTATTGAGGATAATAAATGAAACGAATATATCTTGATTATGCAGCAACCACGCCAACAGATCCCGAAGTTGCCAAAACGATGCTAACTTATCTAACCAGGGTGTTTGGTAATCCTTCAAGCAGTCATTCCTTCGGGCTGGAAGCCAGAGAGGCGATTGAAGAGGCAAGGAGTAAGATCGCTGCTTCAATC
The DNA here is from genome assembly GCA_030640385.1 of Dehalococcoidia bacterium. GTDB lineage: Bacteria > Chloroflexota > Dehalococcoidia > Dehalococcoidales. Next base: position 14,531 of record DAOWJL010000076.1, read on the forward strand.
GGTGCCCGCAGTGATGAGATTGTATTTACAAGTGGCGGCACTGAGGCGGATAACCTGGCATTAAAGGGGATATTGTTGAGTAAAAAATCCC
>DAOWJL010000056.1 GCA_030640385.1 Dehalococcoidia bacterium
AGTAGTTTCTACAGACAACACAACATCTTCTTGCCCAAGAAAAGAAAATTTCTCTGAAAAGGTTATCTTAGTAACTTTTGTTTCTGCCTCGAGTTCTACGTATTCTTTAGCTCGTTTGATTAGTTGTTTTATATTCATACCTAGCTCCACTCGCCATCTTCTTTGGGCCAGATGCGGGATAGCTCTTTTACAAGTAACCGGTGCTTGGAGCTTTTAAGCCCGGGGTCGTCCTTAAATAACATACTTGCTTCGTTACGCGCCAGTTCTAGCAGGGCGATATCGGAGATTTTTGCCATGCGCAGGTCGGGTATTCCGCTTTGCCGAGTGCCGAAGAATTCCCCCGGGCCTCGCATTTTCAGGTCTTCCTCGGCAAGCTGAAAACCGTCCTGAACTTTCTCTATTATATCAAGCCTTTCCCTGGCTACCTCTGACGGATTTTCAGCCAGCAGCATACAATAGCTCTGCTCCTTTCCCCTGCCTACCCGGCCGCGAAACTGGTGCAGCTGCGATAGTCCGAAGCGGTCGGCGCTTTCTATCAGCATCACGGTGGCGTTGGGTATATCTATGCCGACCTCCACCACCGGGGTCGACACAAGTATATCAAGCTGGCATAAGCGGAAGCGGCGCATTATATCGTCCTTTTCCGCTGCTGACATACGGCCGTGAAGCAATCCCAGCTTGAGGTTCGGAAAGACCTCCCGTGACAGATGCTCGAATTCAACAGTAGCCGCTTTGGCCTGAATAGCTTCCGACTCCTCAATAAGGGGGCAGATAATAAATGCCTGGCGGCCCTCGGCTACCTGGCGGCGTAAGAAGGTGTAGGCTTTATCCCTCTGGACAGGCTTAAGCCACTTTGTCTTGATTTCCTGCCTTCCCGGTGGCAGCTGGTCAATAACAGACAGGTCAAGGTCTCCGTACAGAGTCAGGGCGAGGGTTCTGGGTATGGGTGTCGCCGTCATCATAAGCATGTGGGGGCTGAATCCCTTTTGCCGTAATGTAGAGCGCTGGGTAACGCCGAAGCGGTGTTGCTCGTCAACTACAACAAGCCCCAGTTTATTGAATTCTAGCTCCTTCTGGATGAGGGCATGGGTGCCGATAGCAATGTCTATATCCCCGTCAAGGATGCGCTGCTGTAGCTCCTGTTTTTTGGCTCCTTTTATATCGCCGATGAGCAACGCTACGGTTATCGGTTTTGGCAGGAGCCCGGAATAGCTGTGTAGGTAGTCTTCTTTAGCCTCCAGTTTGCCGGCTCTGGATAGAAGGTAACATAAACTGGCAAAGTGCTGCTCTGCCAGGATTTCTGTGGGCGCCATAAATGCACCCTGGCAATCGTTAGCCACAGCCGAAAGCAGGGCAGCCACGGCGACCACCGTTTTGCCACTGCCCACCTCTCCCTGAAGCAGGCGGGACATCGGATTCGATTTCTTCAGGTCGGCAAGTAACTCTTTAATTACCCTTTCTTGGGCAGCGGTAAGAGTAAAGGGCAGAGATTTCAACCAGGTTTCCAGCACAGGCGTCCCGGTAGCGAAAACAGTGGCAGATTGACTATCCTGCCACTGTTGTTTCCGGTTCAGCACACCGAGCTGCAACAGGAAAAGTTCGTCAAAAGCCAGCCGTACCCTCGCCCGGTTCTTCAGTTCTTCGTCTTCGGGAAAGTGTGCCTGATAGATAGCCTGTGGTAGCTCCAGGAGGTTGCGCCGCTGCTTTAATTGAGCCGGCAGGAAGTCCTCCACTTCAGCAGACCATTTGTCAACGACTTCTTTCATGAGTTTTCTTACCTGGCGGGGGTATAGCCCACGGGTGAGCGGATACAGGGGGACCAGGCGTCCGGTATGCGTTAGCTCTTTATCCTCCAGTAACTCCCACTCCGGGGATTGAAATACGGGGCGATTCTTGAAGATGCCGAGGCGACCGCTGATGACCACCTGCTTGTTGGTGGACAGCTGTTTTGTAATGTACGGATTATTAAACCATACCACCCTGACATTACCGGTCTCATCACCGATGATGGCTTCGGTACTGCGTCTACCGCCGAGCCTGACTTCGCGCACCTGCCATACATTGGCGATAATGGTCTCCTCGGTACCTTCAGCCAGCTCGGATATTGTTTTCATCCGGCTGTAATCTAGGTGTCGGTTGGGGAAAAAATAGAGCAGGTCGCGAATAGTGTGGACATTCAATTTACCAAACCTGGTTGCCAGATTAAAACTGATTCCCTTTAAGGTGGTAATGGGCGAATCAATGGAAGAATCGGCTGTGGTTAAATTTTGTTTGGGGGATGGAAGTCTTTTCTTTAATAATGGTTTGGCTTCTCTTTTTTTAGGAGTTACTTTATCAAACTTGGCTATAAAGCCGAGGATATTTTTAACCTGCTGTTTCCGTTGCTGTTTATCAAGTGAAGAATAGCTGATATCGGGTAGTTTTTTGAAACGTTTAAGGAGGGCGGGGTCTGTTATTTTGCCCTCGTTTTGCGATGTCCATTTAGCCAGAAATCTATCCAGGCCACCGAATACCGCTGAATCTGAATAGCCTTTATTATGTTCAAGCTCCAGAACCTTGCGTAGCGGTGAAAAATCTATCTGCAAGAAACTGTCTCCAATTGCTGTGTTACCGGTTAAAGGCGGGTAAAGTTAAGTTTCGGGCGTTGAAAAGACGGTAAGGATATGCGTTTCTTCGGCTTCTCACCTTCTTTAATTTCCTGGCTAAGATTAGCCACCTTTTCCCTTAAGGCAAGTACCAGAGTGCCCGGACCGCCGTGGACTCCCAAAGCTGGCCCCAGGCGGGATATATAAACGGGGATTTTATCAGAGATGGCGCTTATGCGCTCTTTAAGTGTACGTGCATCGTCCGGTGTTGTGCTATAGACAACAGCCGCATCCTGAATATTGACTGCCTTTTTAAAGTTATCAACGAGACGCTCTATGCCTTTAGTGCGGGTGCGGACGGCTCCGGTGGGGTGCAGTTCACCGTCACGCATGGTGAGAATTGCCTTAATGGGTAATATACTACCCAGCAAAGATTTAGCCTTACCCAGGCGCCCTCCTTGAAGTAAATATTTAAGGGTATCGAAAAAGCCCCAGAGACGTATCTGGGGCATAGATTGCTTTAATTGCTCTATTATATTGGGCAAACTTTCGCCAGCCTTGGCCAGCCGGGCAGCCAGTATGGTCATTAATCCAAGCCCCATAGAAACAGAAAGCGAATCTACTACCACAATGCGATTGCCTCCGCCTGCCATATCCTTGCCCTGTAAAGCCGAGTTATAGAGCCCGCTAAGCTTGCTGGTAGCCTGGATGGAGACTATTTCGTCGGCGTCCTTGAGCAGTTTCTGATAGACATTGGCAAAATCAACCGGTGGTGGCTGGGAGGTGGAGGCGGGGATATTTTCATTTATCATTTTCTGGTAGACTTCTTCCTGGCTGATGTCAACCCCATCCCGATAGGTTTTGTTGCCAAAAATGACAAAGGCCGGAACCACCGTAATATCAAGCTCATGCATTAAATCCGGCGGCAGGTCGGCGGTGCTATCAGTTACAATCTTGACTGTCAATTGTATCCACTCTCTTTTAAATCAACTACTTTTCTTTAAATCAACTACTTTTCGGCTTCTAAAACGGTTATCGCCAGGGCACCCGGCCCGGCATATGCACCCAGCACCGGACTGACTGTTGAATGATATATGCTTTCCCTGGGAACGAATGAGCTGAGAATGTCGGCTAGCTTGTCGGCATCATCGGGCGTAGTGCTATGCTCTATAGCCAGTTTATCAATATTGGGGAAGCCGGCTACAAAATTACGTATGTATTCCATACCGGCTACTTTAGACCGCACCCTGGTCATGGGAGAAAACTCACCGTCTTTCATGGTAAGTATCGGTTTTATTGACAGCATAGAACCCAGCAGCCCCTGAGCCTTACCGACGCGCCCTCCCTTTGCCAGGTATTTCAGGGTTTCAAAATAGATGACCATATGTGAATGGGAGATTCTCTTGTTGACTAAATCCGTAACTTCTTTAAGACTGGCGCCACCCTGGGCTGCCTGAGCGGCGGCAATGACTAATAATCCGAAACCCATAGCCACATTCTGCGAATCTATAATCTCGATGCGACAGTTATTAGTTATCATATTCTTGGCATTGGTGGCTGATTGATATGTACCGCTGAGTTTACTGGATATCACAATGGTCAGGATTTCGTCGGTTTCCTCAGTCAGCTTATTATAGACATCTACGAAGACACCCGGTGCCGGTTGTGTGGTGGTGGGGAAGATACTTTCCTTGGCAAGCCGGTTGTAGAAATCATCGGTGCTGATTTCTACCCGGTCGAGGAATGATTCGTGACCGAAGAAAACCGTTAGTGGTATTACGGTAATACCCAGTTCCTGAGCCAGATCGCTTGTTATATCGGAAGTGCTGTCGGTGACAATCTTAACTGCCATGGTAAAACCTCCTGTATAATAATTCTACTCGACGGAAATGATATATTCGTAATGTGGTTGGCCGCTATTAACGACTTCGACTTGAAGGTCGGGGTATTGTGCTGAGATATTATTATTTATTTCTTTTGCTTCAGTTTCCCTGGCGTCGGCACCGTAGTAGATGGTAACGACGTCGGCTTTTCCCAGTTCAGCCCTGTCAAGTGTGTCATTTACAACATCGTTTGTCTTATCACCTACGGCTATGAGGGCTCCATCGAGGAAGCCGATGGCCTGCTTCTTCTTGATGACAAGACCATTTAACTTGGTGGAGCGAACGGCGCGTGTAATTTCAATGGACTTCACTGTTGATAATGCCTCTGTCATAATATTGAAATTTGTTTCAAAATCGGCTTCATAATCAAAAGCCAGTAGTGCGGCTACACCCTGTGGTATTGTTTTTGAGGGTACTACCCTTACCGTTTTATCTGTCAGTGAATGAACCTGTCCCGCGGTAAGTACTATATTTTTATTA
>DAOWJL010000071.1 GCA_030640385.1 Dehalococcoidia bacterium
ATATTATAACCTGCGGCATAGAGGATAACCCGAACAACTTCACCCGCTTCTTCGTTCTGGCCAAAGAGGATGCACCGCCTTCGGGTAATGACAAAACATCCGTCGTCTTTGCCGTAAAACACAAGCCGGGGGCTCTGTTTGAATTCCTTAAACAACTGGCAATAAACAGTATAAACATGACCAAGCTGGAGTCCAGGCCAACCAGACAGAAACCCTGGGACTACAATTTCTACCTGGATATCGATGGGCATCGACAAGATTCAGTGGTTAAAAAAACTCTCGAGCAGCTTGAAGACTACGTTATCTTTATGAAGGTACTTGGCTCCTATCCCAGAGCCAGGCTGAAAGCTAGGGAGTAAAGAGATGAAGGTAGCCATTATCGGTGGTTCGGGCAAAATGGGGAGCTGGTTTGCCCGCTTTCTTTTAAAAGAGGGCAAAGATGTATTATTGATTGGCAGGAGCAAGCCAAAGCTTGAAAAAGCCAGGCGCCGGCTAAATGTTTCCATCACCACCGATATAGAAGATGTCAAACAGGCTGATGTAATTTTGATATCGGTACCGGTAGGACACTTTGAAGAGACTGTAAAGCGACTCAGCCCCCATACTCACCCTGACCAGACCATTCTTGACATTACTTCAGTTAAGTCACTGCCGGTAGAGGCTATGCACAAATATATAAAAAGAGGGCGGGTGCTGGGGATGCACCCCGTATTCGGCCCCGGTGCGAGGAGCCTTGTCAACCAGAACTTCGTACTGACACCGACAGATGAACAGGAAAACAGGCTGGCGGAAAAGGTAAGGTCATACCTGGAAACAAAAGGCGCCAAAGTCCGCCTGATGACACCTCAGGAACATGACGATATGATGGCCGTCATTCTGGGGCTGGCTCATTTTATCGCCATAGTCTCCGCCGATAGCCTTGTTAATTTTGAGCGATTAAAGGAAATGGAGGCTATCAGTGGCATAACCTACAAGGTGCTATTGACACTGGTAGAGAGTGTCATCTCCGAAGACCCCGAGCTTTATGCCTCGCTACAGATGAATCTGCCCAATCTGCCCGATTTTCAAAAGCGTTTTCAGCAAAACTGCCGGGAATGGGCTGAGCTGGTAAAACAAAAGGACAGGCAGCAGTTCATCCACCGCATGAAAGCCATCAGGGAGAAACTTGAGGCAAACAATCCCGATTTCGGTAAGGCTTATGATAATATGTACAAGATTACCGAGGGATTATAAAAAGTCGAAATAGCTATCCAGCCAGCATTTCGTCCATTTTCTTCTGATTGAAACCCACCATCATCTGCTCGCCGACAAAGATAACCGGCGTCCCCATCTGTCCCGAGCGGTGAATCATCTCATGTGCGGCTTCTTCGCTGGCAGAAACATCAATATTCTTATAGCCGACTCCCTTTTTGGCAAGATAGGCTTTCGCCCGCTTACAGATTGGGCAGGTGGGGGTTGAATAGATAACAACCTTCTTATCAGCTTTTTTAGCCATAGATTAAACCCTCCCTTAGGCATCATATTATTATCAAACATACAGGCTGTCAACAGCTCGATTGGGCTAATTTGCTGTATAATTGCTATAATTCTGATTTGAGTCTGAGGTTGCTCATCCGGCTATGATTATTAAAAACCGTTCCGCTTTAAATACCAGTGAACTCAGGGGAAAGGCTCTTGATATTATTGAAGCCGGTATAGAGCGTGTACTGCCGCCGAACATAATGAAAAATGCTTTGCATTACGACACGGCGAGCAGGGTATTAACTATAAATAATACCACCTATAACCTTTCTTGTGGCAGGGTTTTTGTTGTCGGCGGCGGCAAGGCGTCCGGCCTGATGGCAGAGGCGCTGGAAGGCATAATACCACCCGAAGATATAACAGCCGGCATTGTTAATTGTAAAGATAGTGATTATAAAACAGGCAAAATAAAAATAGTAGCCGCCGGCCATCCGATTCCCGACCACAGGGGTGTCGGGGGCGTTAAAGAGATGCTATCGCTTAAGGATAATTATTCTATCGGCAGGAACGATTCAATAATCTGCCTGATTTCAGGCGGCGGTTCGGCATTGATGCCCTATCCCGCTTCCGGGGTCAAGCTGGAGGATAAACAGAAAATAACTAAACTGCTGCTGGGTTCCGGAGCCGAGGTTAACGAGATTAATACCGTCAGGAAACACCTTTCCCGCATAAAAGGAGGGCAGCTGGGCCTCTATTTCTCCCCATCAATAATCATCTCTCTGATATTATCCGATGTTATCGGTAACGACCTGTCGGTTATCGCCTCCGGACCCACCTACCCGGATACGACAACCTTCTCAGATGCCTGCAATGTACTTGAGAAATACGATTTGTTATCCACAGCGCCTGAAGGAGTGATGAATCACCTTAGAGAAGGCCGCCGGGGAAAGGTTGCCGAAACAGCTAAAAGCCTGGATAACTGCTATAACCACATAATCGGTGATAACAGGCTGGCTCTGGAAGCTATGTTA
>DAOWJL010000026.1 GCA_030640385.1 Dehalococcoidia bacterium
AATTGTTTTTACGGGCATATTCAAGATATTCGGCATTGCGGCTACGTGGCGGGTTTGTAATCAGGGTTATCGTTTTTGCCGGATTGAAATGTTTCCATACGGTAAGGGAGCGCTCTGGTTCAAACCCCAGTAAAAGGATTAACAGGATTTGCTTCTCAAAGGAAAGGGCGCCGAAGAAATTGGGCACGGTGGTAATCTGTTCAACCCCGCGAGTTAATCTGGTGGGTGAATATGTCTGCGTGGTATGAAGCAGGCGGGGCAATCCCAGGCTCTTTTCCGCTACCAGGAAATGGAGCAGCTGCAACAGATAGATTTTCGTAAAACCGCTTATATCCACGGTAATAAAGGGTTCGTCGGCATCTTTTGGTTTACATCTGGGCCAGATATTTTTCAGTTGCGTGATACCTTCACCCGGGTCGCCCCGCTGGCACCTTATTACAAAAACACCTTCGGAGGTTCTTTTGGCCAGCTCAGACTGCAGTTTAAAAAGATTGGTATCAACCTGTTGCTTATAGAAAGGTTCCTCAATGACAATGATTATACTGAATCTGACGCGGAAGCTTGCACCTGCCTTTAAGGCACTGGAAACACACCTGTCTTCGAAGCTGGCACAACCGATAAAGAGGTCATCGGGGCCATATTCATTCAGCCTGGTTAGATGTTCTATTTCAACCGGCTCATCATGTGACTTCATCAGCTACCAGCCCTCTAAAAAACTACCATGCCACCCGAGAACATCCCTTAACGCCTACTATAGACTGCTCGATAATTATTGTCAATTTTTTTACATTTCCAGATTACACAATCTCAATTCTAAGATAGTAAAAGAGGCTGGGTTATTAACTTCCGACACCCAGCCTCTTCTGTAATCTTTAGCTATATCGCCGATCCTAGCACTTGCCTATCTTAAACATTTTTGTGCCGCATACGGGGCAAACCCCCTGTGTTGCCGGCCTTCCGTTTTTCATTGTTATCGCTTTGGAATCCTTCATCTCTCTCTTGGTGCGGCATTTCATACAATAGCCTTGCATCAGGTTACCTCCTATTTTTTAGCAAGGATAACCTATTATCTGGTCTACGTCAATAGCCAATCAGCAAAAACTACCAGCCAGCTAGATATTAAGTGGTACTTAAGTAAGCCTGCAGGCTGTATAATTAAACCAGATATAAAAATTTGGTATGGCTACATCTGCAGAAAAAGGTTATAATAATAGCCAATTAAGGGGATAATGTTTTATTTTGCCTATGGTTTAAATCTAAACCGGAAACAGATGGCGCAATGCTTGCCCGGCAGCCGTCCCATGTTTTCAGCCGAACTGCCCAACTACAAGCTGATATTCACCGGCTGGTCAAGGCAGTGGCGCGGTGGGGTAGTCAGTATAAAGCATTCAAGGGGGGATAAGGTGCTGGGAGGCATTTATGAGATTGCCGAAACGGATTTGGCAAAGCTGGACAGATACGAGGGATGCCCGGATAACTATAACAGGTTGAAGGTTATTGTTTATCGTGATAGCGGCGGAAAGATAGAAGCTATAACATACATAAAGAGCAGGCAGACAGAGGAAGCAAAGGCATCAGCTGAATACCTCAAGATTATTCAGCAGGGTTACCGCGACTGGGGGCTTATCTGACAGAAGCCGGCTAACACTGGACAGGGTATAGACATACACCTGTCCAAAGGTATTTCGTTGTCAATAGGCCCTGTGTCCTGGATTAGCAAAACTATAAGATAAATTGCTTTTTCTGGTCATATCTGGTTTAATAATTACTCACAAGGAGGCATAAATGGCAGACCTGACTTTAAAGGCAGAAAAAAGAGAGGTTCTGGGTAAAAAAACGAGGTTCCTGCGGAGGCAGGGCATTACCCCCCCCCACCTCTTCGGGCATGGTATTGAATCACTGGCGCTGCAGTGTAACACCGCCGAACTCAAGCGCATTGTTAGACAAGGGGGAACTACAAGACTTATTGATATAAACATCGAATCAGAAAAACATCCCCACAGCGCTTTTATACGCGAGATCCAGAGAGACGGGGTAAGCGGGCGGCTGCTCCATGTTGATTTCTACCAGATAAATAAGGCGGAGAAAATAACGGCAGACATCCCCATCATTCTGGTAGGCGAAGCACCGGCTCTTATAGCTAAGGACAATATGATTGAACAGTTACTAAATAGAATCAGGGTGGCATGTCTGCCGGATAAACTACCCCCCCAGATAGAGATCGACCTTAGCCCGCTGGCAGAGACAGGGCAATCAATCCATGTCAAGGATATTACCCTGGGTAAAGATATCAACATCACCACTGACCCCGAACAAATAATTGTAAAGATCAGCCGGATAAAGGTAGCGGTGGAGGAGGAGGTAGAGGTAGCAGAAGAAGCCGAGGCGGAGGTGATGGAGGTTGAGGCTGAAGCGGTAACAGAAGCCAAGACAGAGGCTGGAGAGGAGTCAAAGGAGCAGGCACAGTAATCCCTGTTTACTCTAGCCATAACTATGAAAGACGAGGGAGCTTTTTCGGCAGCCGATGTCAATAATGTCGTTAAATCCTATAGCAATAAAAGAGTAGTAAACGAAGTCTCTTTCAGCTTGGCGCAGGGAGAGATTTTCGGTTTAATTGGCCCCAATGGAGCCGGCAAGACGACTATCATCCGTATGATGATAGATATCATCAAGCCTGACTCGGGTGATATTCACATCCTGGGGAAGAGAATAAGCGAGGATACCAAGAACAGGATTGGTTACCTGCCCGAAGAGAGAGGGCTGTATAAGAAGCTAACCGTCCTTAAAACCCTTACCTACCTGTCAGCATTAAAGAACAGCAACGTTGAAAATAGTCGGATAGAAGAGCTATTAAAACGCGTCGACCTGCTGCCCCACAAGGACAAAAAGATAGAGGAACTCAGCCGCGGCATGGGGCAGCTTATACAGTTCCTGGCTACCATTATACACAACCCGAAGCTAATAATTCTCGATGAACCATTTGCCGGCCTCGACCCGGTAAACACCGAGCTGCTTAAAGAGATAATTCTTGAGCTTAGAAGCCAGAACAAGGCGATCGTCCTCAGCACCCACCGCATGAACGAGGTGGAGGAACTCTGTGACCGCATACTGATGATAGATAGGGGACGCAGTGTCCTCTACGGCAGGCTGGTCGATATCAAAAAGGAATACCGCAACAACTCCGTTTTCGTGGATTTCAGCGGCCGGCTGGATGGGCTGAAAGGGGTCACCGAGCGCCGGGACAAAGAAAAATACAGTGAGCTTTTTCTTGACGATAAGACCACATCCAAGGAAATTCTCAAACAGCTTATGAGCCGGGAGGGCGAGGTAAGACGCTTTGGGCTTTCCACCCCTTCCCTGCGCGAAATATTCCTGAAGGTTGTCGGCAGGAAGCAATGAACAAGATAATACTTATATTAAAGCACGAGTTTGCACAGTCGCTTAGAAGAAAATCTTATATCATAATGACCCTCGCCTTCCCGCTGCTGGCCCTGGCGGCCATCGGCGTTTCCCAGATTATCGGGGGGATAGGTGGCCCGTCCGAACCCGATAAAATAATAACCGTGGGTTATGTTGACAACACGAATAGTTTTATTAACTATACAGACCAGCAAGGAGTTACCCTAACTCCCCAAACAAGCGAGGAGGAAGCCGTCAATGCCCTTCTTGAAGGAGAAATAAGCGAGTATTTTGTTATCCCGCCGGACTATGTAGAAAGCGGTATTATCAACCGCTTCACCACGGAACGGGAGCTGGAGCCGCCGGGCAATACCGTCGCCGCCATCAGGGACTTTCTGCAGAGCAATCTCCTTGAGGGACAGGCCAGCCAGGAGATAAGCAACCGCGTCAAGTTCCCGATGGCCCTTTTTAGTACAGTGCTGGACGAAGCCGGCCAGCCAACCGACGAGGTCGGCGGTTTCGCCGCCTTTATCCTGCCCTATATCTTCAGCATACTGCTGTTGATGGCTATCTTCACCTCATCCGGCTATGTCCTCCAGGGGCTGGGCGAGGAGAAGGAGAACCGCATCATGGAAATCCTACTCTCCTCGGTATCCCCGAGGCAGCTAATCACCGGCAAGGTGCTCGGGCTCGGAGCCGCCGGGCTTCTACAGATGGTCTTCTGGCTTCTCTCGGCGCGGCTCTTAATTGAGCTGATGCCTTCCGGTATCAGCGATATCATCGGCAACCTTGAGATAGCCCCGTCCTTCATCATCTTAAGCCTTATTTATTTCATCCTCGGCTACCTGCTCTTCGCCATTCTGATGGCCGGCTTCGGCTCCATCGGCGCCACCGCCCGCGAAAGCCAGCAGCTCTCCATGGTCATTATCATACCGGCGGCGCTGCCCCTCTATGCCATCTACTTTGTCATTGAAAACCCGCAGCATATAATCAGCCAGTTGCTCACCTACTTTCCTTTTACGGCGCCGATAACCGTTATTATGCGGCTGGGCATCGCCGAAATCCCTGCATGGCAGCTGGCGATAAGTATGGCTATTTTAGTGGCCTCAATCTATTTCTCCCTGGTACTGGTGGCCAAGATATTCCGCACCTTCCTGCTGATGCATGGCAAGACACCCAGACTGAGGGAAATCATCCGCTATCTTAGACGGGCTTAGCTGAATATTGGCTAGTTCAGGTTTGAAACGCCCTATATATTCTGATATCATTCCGTTATATGATTATTGATTTTCATACCCACATATTCCCACCGCAGATAAAGAAAAACCGCAGCCGCTACATTGACAGCGACCCGTGTTTTGCCATCCTCTATTCCGACGAGAAAGCCAGGCTGGCAACGGCTGATGAGCTTATCTCCAGCATGGACAGGGCTGGAGTGAATGTCTCTGTAATCCTGAATATAGGCTGGACTACACATGAGCTCTGCCTTGAAACCAATGATTATATCCTGGAATCAATCTCGCGTTATCCGAAAAGACTGGTTGGCTTTTGCAGCGTCCAGTTACAATCACCGGAAGCCGCATTAAAAGAGATTGAACGCTGTGCCGGTAGCGGTATAAAGGGGGTTGGTGAATTAAGGCCTGATATGCAGCTACTTGATATAAGCGATGAACAACTGATTAATCCACTGGTTGATATTTTAAAAAAGCATAACCTGATTTTATTAACCCATACCTCAGAGCCGGTGGGGCATATCTACCCCGGTAAGGGGGCGGTAACCCCGGAAGTGCTATATCCATTCATAGCAGATAACCCAGAGCTGACAATTATCTGCTCCCACTGGGGTGGCGGGCTGCCATTCTACGCCCTGATGCCCGAGGTGAAACAGGCAATTTCCAATGTTTATTTTGATACCGCAGCTTCGCCATTACTGTATAGCCCCCGCATATACGAACAGGTTGTGCAACTGGTCGGTGCCGATAAAATTCTCTTCGGCAGCGATTACCCACTGCTTGAACAGGAACGGATAATCAAAGAGATAAAATCGGCAGGTTTACCCGCCGAGATGGAGGATAAAATACTCGGCGGTAACGCCCGCAGGCTGCTGGGCATTAATAGTTAATTAAGATGGAAACGATCCGGGCTTTTATTGCCATTGAGCTGCCGGCCGAACTGAGGCAGGAGCTTGCCCGGCTGCAGGCAATGCTGAAGACGCATAACCAGCCGCGGATAAAGTGGGTCAAACCGGATGGCATCCACCTGACTTTGAAGTTTCTGGGCAATATCCCCGTATCCAATATAGACCGGATAACACAGGCGATGACCGATGCCGCCACACAAATTACACCCTTTTACCTGGAAACCGAGGCACTGGGTGCTTTCCCCAATCTGAAACGGGTGCAGGTTGTCTGGGTTGGACTGGGTGGGGAGACGGATAAACTGAAACAGCTACAACAACTTATTGAAATTAATTTAACCCAACTGGGCTTTACCGCCGAGCAACGGCCGTTTAAACCGCATCTGACACTTGCAAGATTGGGCAGGGATGTATCGCCGGGAGAGCACCAGCGCCTGGGCGAGCTTATCGCCGGCACCGATTCCAAGACAGGCAAGAGGATTAAAGTGGACCGTATAAATCTTATAAAAAGCCAGCTCACCAGAGAGGGGGCTTTCTACAGCATAATAAGCTCAGCCGGGCTACTAAAAGAGCCCTAAAATACGAGTAGCATAATGGCCAAATTCCTGTAATCTGCGGGTGATTCTTGCCAAAAGTGCATTAACTAATGTATACTCTTAAAAATCTATTTGGCCGGGAGGTGGACCTCAGTGGAACAACTTAGTTTTCCTAAATGCCAGAAGTGCAACACGGGAGACCTTGTGCCCCTTTCTGATTTCGGCAGTCAGGGGTCACCTATTCATTACAAAGCATGGGTATGCACCAATCCCAGTTGTGGCTTTAACCTCAAGATAAGGAATGGTGATGTCTATCTGAACGAACCGATTATGAGCGGGGTGGGACGTTCCCGGCAAAATACGTAACCTTTTAAAATTTGATTTAAATCACTGGAGGTGAAGGTGCTTCCTCGGTTAGCCAGTATCAGGAGGGCGGCACTTGACCTTTTGTTTCCCTGCTGGTGTCTGGGCTGCGCTAAGGAAGGTAGCCTTATCTGCCCCTCCTGTCGCCAGAAACTACTCGAAATCTCTTCGCCGATCTGCCCACGCTGTGGCATGCCTCAAGCCGACGGCATAATCTGCTCTGCCTGTTCAAATCGTCATCACGATATAGATGGTATCCGCTCACCGTTCCGCTTTGAGGGGGTTATAAGGCAGGCTGTCCTCCAGTTGAAATACAAAAATCTGAGGGCTATAGCCGAGCCCCTGGCAGAGCTATTGGGCAACTATCTTGATACACATCCCATACCCGGAGAAGTACTGGTGCCGGTGCCGCTGCGCCACAGACGGTTGAGAGAGCGCGGTTATAATCAGTCAGGGCTGCTGGCCAGGGAGCTGGGTAGTTTTGTCAGACTACCGGTAATAGCTGATTGCATTATCCGCCGGAAGAATAACCCTCCCCAAACCAGAGCAACCTCAGTGGGTGAAAGGCGCAGCAATGTCGCCGATGCCTTCACCTGCCGCAACCATAGCTTACAGAATAAAGAGATAATACTGATAGATGATGTGGCTACTTCCGGGGCTACACTAAATGCCTGTGCCGCCACTTTAAAAGCCGCCGGAGTTGTTTCGGTATGGGGCTTAACACTCGCCAGAGAAGTTTAGGTACAAGGAGCATAGAGATGGAATTAAACTTAACAAGCAAGGGCATTGAGTTAACACCAGAAGCACAACGGCATATAGAGCGTAAACTGGGTCGGCTAAATCGCCACCTTCGGAACATAATAGAAACCAGGGTGGAAATAACAGAAGAAAAGACTAAATCCCGCCAGCATCGCTTTTTGGCGCGCGTAACCGTAAACGGCGGCAACACCCAGTTACATGGAGAGGAGAGAGGAGAAACCATACTGATAGCCATTGATAACGTAGCCAAGATTATGCAACGCCAGGTTGACCACCACAAAGGCAAACTACAGGGAAAAAAGAGCAGGGGGTACTCTACAGTCAAAGATGAGTTAAGCGAAGGAGCCGAACCGCTACAAAGCCGAAAATATATAGTCAAGCGGTTAAACATAAAACCTATGTCGGTTGCCGAAGCTACCGACCAGATTGAACTGCTGAATTATGATTTCTTCTTCTTTAACAATACCGATACCGAAAAGCTGACTCTTTTATACCGGCGCAAGGATGGTAACTACGGACTCATCGAACCAGAACGGTGATAGATAAAAAAATCCTGCTAATAAAGACCTCTAAACACTCCCGCAGCCCGGCGCCAGAGCCTCTGTAGTCAAATATAAGCAGATTAAAGGTATCTTATATGGAATACACTGTTTCTAGAACTGATATGGGCTGGATAGCAATCGTCGGCTCGGGACGAGGGCTGGTAAGTGCCAGCTTGCCCTGTAAGTCAGCCCGGGAAGCACTTGAGTCTCTGGATAAGACTGTTGAATATGCTACGTCTTCCCCTGACAGGTTCAAGGATTTAACCAGGCGTTTAAAGGCTTACTCCAATGGTCATAAGGTATCATTTACGGATGAGCTAGACCTTTCGGAATCTACGCAGTTTCAAAGAAAAGTATGGCAGGCGGCAAGGCTTATACCCTATGGCGAAACCAGAAGCTATGGCTGGCTGGCGGATAAGGTGGGTAAACCCGGGGCGGCACGTGCAACCGGGCAGGCTCTTGGTAAAAACAGGCTGCCGATTATTATCCCCTGTCATCGGGTAATCAGCAGCAACGGTAGCCTCGGTGGCTTCAGTGGCGGGCTGGATATGAAAAGGCGCCTCCTCCACCTGGAAGCGGTAGCTACTTCACCTCAACCGTAAATACTTTCTGTGCAAAATCTCTTCCTCCCAGGACCTCTTGTAGACCATTGTTATCTCATGTTATCTCAACTTCACTAACAATCTTTTCATATCTCTCCCCTTTTTCTTTCTAATAGATACAATGATAAAAAAGAGAGGAGGATAGTGGTTAATCACCCTCTGTTTTCTCAATCAAGCCCACCGAAAAGTTTCGCCCTGTATAGCCTTCGCCTGGCTTCGGATACTCCTTTTACTTTTAAGCCCAAAAAGTCAAGCTCGTATTGCTCAATCATTCCTTCAGCGGCAAAGCTGAAATATTTATTATCACTTATGATTATATGGTCCAGCACCTTTATCTGCATAATAGCCGCCGCATAGACGAGGTCTCTGGTTATCTGTTTATCATTCTGGCTGGGTTCAGGATTACCCGAGGGGTGATTATGGGCGAAGACAAGCGATACAGCATTGTTCTTGAGTGTGCTTTCCATGACATCGCGGGGTGAAATAGCGCTGCCCGTTATCGTGCCTTCAAAAAGGTTACCGGTATCAATAATCTGGTTCTGGCTATTGAGATAAAGAACCTTGAACAGCTCTTTCTTCAGGTCCCGCATCGAGTGGTAAAGGTAATCAAATATCTCCTGCGACGACCTGTAGACAGGCTTCTCGATAATCTTCTCCCTGAGGAATTTCCTGGCAACTTCCTGAACCAGTTTGATGCCGAAGGCATTATGGGGACCAATGCCCTTTATCTGCCGTAGTTCTTCAAGCGGGGCTTCCAGTACACCCCTCAGTGTCTTGAATTTCTCAATGGCTTCTTTTGCCTGCTTTTTGCAATCACGGCGGGGCGAACCCAGTGTCAGCAGCAGCTCGATGATTCCATAGTCATGGAAGCCGCCAATACCCGACTTTATAAATCTACCCCGCAGCCTTTTTCTATGCCCTTCAAGGCTTTCATCGACAGGCATCTATATTTCCCCCAGCAGACAGTTTATCGCTTTAATTCTAGCACTAAGGGGCATCAAACGGCTAGTCTAGCAAGCAAGCCAGCATGGAAGAAAATGGAGCGAGAAACTGGATTATGTAGATGGCGATTTGGTATGGCTGTTGGCCATCTTTTCAGTCGTCAGCGGCAATTTGACAAAGAAGGTGGCTAGACGATTAAATAGGGCTCTGTCTAACCGTTTTTCGTCTCCAGCCTTACTCCATCTTCGCCGATTACCTCAACCAGCCGCCGGTGAAGCTCCGGGCAGTAATCGACACGCATACCGGACAGACGGAGCTTGAATACCTTCTTTTCATTATCAACCATCAGGTTGACTTCGTCATATCCCGGGAAATCCCGTAAGATGTTATTAATTTTATGCAAACTGGCAATATCACCGGCCTTATCACTGGTCTGCTTCAGGTGGATAACAAGCCTCTGGGTTTTAACCGGTGCCACCTCAGTTTTAACCTCTTCAACAGCTGGAGTTATTATACCCTGCGAGGGTGTAGCCACTCCTTTACCACCCCTGGTTTCTTCCATCTGATAGTATCTCACATGCTCGCATACAAGCTGTACCCGGTCTCCCCGCGGCCTCACCTTGCCGTCAACCAGCAGTATGTTTCCTTCCTGCCAGAATTCCTGGGTAGCGGTATAGACCCGCGGCCAGACCATAACCTCAAGCTTGCCGTCCAGGTCCTCCAGTACTACACTGGCGGATGGCTTCCCGTCTCTGGTAACCAGATTACGGACTGAATCTACCATACCGGCAACCACAACCGTCTGCCCCTCCATATCGGCATCAACCCTGCCGCAAAGGGTGGTGTTTTCCGCAGCCGCCCTGGCAACGAACGGGCTGAAGGGATGCTCTGATAGATAGACCCCCAGAAGTTCCTTTTCCCAGCCCAGTTTTTCCTTTATGGAAATCTCAGCATCCACCATAGCCAGACTGGGCATAGGAACGTTAACCTTCTCACCCCACAGGTCAAACATCGTGGATTGCCCTGTTTCTTTCAGTTTTTGTTCCCGCTGCGCCAGAGACAGAATGGAGGCGACATTAGCCAGCAGGGTACCCCGTTCGCCCAGGCAGTCAAGCGCACCGACCTTTATAAGGCTCTCCATTACCCGCTTGTTGACGCTACCCAGGTCAGCCCGGCGGCACAGGTCTTCAATAGATTTATAGCCTCCGCCTTCATCGCGTTCTTTGATGATGCTCCCTACAGCGCCTGCCCCCACATTCTTTACAGCCACCAGACCGAAGCGAATGGCGTCGGTGCCGTCAGCCAGCTTCTCCATAACGAAGCCAACCCGTGAATGGTTGATATCGGGGGGCAGCACCTCGATATGCAAGCGGCGGCACTCGGCGACGGCGGTGGCTATCTTCTCCGAATGGTCGGTAAAGGCAATCAGAAGGGCGGTCAGATATTCCACCGGGTAATTTGATTTGAGATAGGCCGTTTGATAGGCAATAAGTGCATAGCTTACGGCATGAGCCTTATTAAAGGCATAGCCGGCAAAAGGCTCTATGAGGTTAAAAATCTGGCCGGCTACTTCCGCCGAAAATCCGTTCTTCCTGGCGCCGGTGATAAAGTTGCGCCTTTCCTTTTTCATAACCTCGGCTATCTTCTTGCCCATTGCCTTGCGGAATATATCGGCCTGCCCCAGGCTATAACCGGCAAAGGTGCGCACGATAAACAGCACCTGCTCCTGATAGACAATCACTCCGTAGGTCTCTTTAAGAATGTCGGCTAAGGCAGGATGGGGATAGTGGATGGGCTCAATCCCGTGTTTTGCCTTAATGAAACGCGGGATTTGTTCCATAGGTCCCGGGCGATAGAGGGCTACCATAGCCGCGATGTCGCTGAAGGTGGATGGTTTAAGCTCCTTTATATAACGACGCATACCACTACCTTCCAGCTGAAAGACCCCGGTGGTTTCACCGGCGGATAACAGTTCAAAGGTAAGGCTATCATTCAGCGGTAAAGTACGCAGGTCAATTTCAATACCACAATTTTCCTTGATTATCTCTTTTGCCCGGCTAAGGATGGTCAGGTTTGCCAATCCCAGAATGTCCAACTTAAGCAGCCCAATTCTGGCAATATCCTCCATGGCGAACTGGGTCATTACCAGCCCATTATTATTACCCTTGCTCAACCGCTGCAACGGCGTGTAATTAGTGAGAGTATCCCTGGCGATAACGACGCCGGCGGCATGGGTACTGGCATGACGGGCAGTCCCCTCAACGCCCCTGGCTGAATCAACCAGGTTCTTTACCGTGGCTTCTTCGTGATAGATGTTCCTCAGTTCTCTATTCTCTTCAAGCGCCCGGTCAAGGGTCATGCCCGGAGCGAAGGGGACCAGCCGGGCAACACGGTCAACATCGCTATAGGGCATACCTAGCGAGCGTCCGGCATCTCTTATAGCCGCCCTGGCGCCCAGAGTACCGAAGGTTATAATCTGTGCCACATGGTCTGCCCCGTACTTCTGGGACATATAGGCGATTACCTCATCACGGTGGATATCCTCAAAGTCGAGGTCTATATCCGGCATTTCCCGCCTCTCAAGGTTTAGAAAGCGCTCAAAGACAAGCCCGTTGGCAATCGGGTCAACCTCGGTTATACCCAGACAGCGAAGCACGATACTGGAGGCGGCGCTGCCGCGAACATTGAAAAGTATATTGTTTTCCCTGACAAAGGAGATTATATCCCAGACGACCAAAAAGTAGTTGGCAAACCGGGTCTTTTCAATGACCTCCAGTTCATAATCAAGGCGTTCTTTTATCTCCTGGCTGGCATCGGGGTAGAAATCGGGTAACCGCCGGTAACACAAATCCGCCAGAAACTGGTCGGGGGTTTTTCCCTCGGGTATATCTATTTCCGGCAGGTGAAGACGGCCAAACTCAAGCTCAAGCTGACACATTTCGGCAATTTTCTCCGCATTTTCAAGAGCCTGTGGAATGTCTTTATAGAGATCCGCCATCTCCTGAGGGCTCCTGAGATAGAAAAAATCCCCTGCCATCTTCATTCTTTTTTCGTCATAGATAGATGAGTTGGTACCGATACACAGCAACAGGTCATGCGCTGAGGCATCACCCTTGTTTACATAATGAACATCGCCGGTGGCTACCAGAGGTATATCCAGCTCATCAGCCATTGTAATAAGTGCCCGGTTCACCTGCTCCAGCTCAGGGATGGGGTGCCGTTGTATCTCAAGGTAAAAATCGCTAAAGGTTTGCTTATACCACAGGGCTGCCTGCTTCGCCTCCTCCAGCCGTCCCTTCAGTACCAGGGCTGGAACCTCGCCCGCCAGACAGGCGGACAGGGCGACAAGGCCTTCCCTGTATTTTTCAAGAAGCTCTTTGTCTACCCTCGGTTTATAATAAAAACCCTCCAGGTGCGCTTTTGTAGTCAACTGGATAAGGTTATGGTAGCCGGTACGGTTCTTTGCCAGCAGTACAAGGTGATAGTTGTTTTTATCGGCGGCACTACGGCCAAGACGGCTATCGGGCGCCACATATATCTCACAACCGATAATGGGTTTTATGCCGGACGCTCTGGCTACCAGGTAGAACTGGATGACGCCATACATAACACCGTGGTCGGTGATTGCCAGAGTATCCATACCCAGTTCTTTAGCCCGGGCTACCAGTTGAGGGATACGACACATACCGTCAAGCAGGCTATATTCGGTATGAATATGAAGATGGGTGAACATAACACCTCTACCGGAAGAAATCAAGAAGAATTATAACACAGCTATGCTTTTTGAGCCCCTCTTTGCCAAAGCTATAAGGTTAAAAATCTAGATGAATTTATTCAATTAATATAACAACCCATCCCCCTGACCCCCTTCCCTCACAAGGGAAGGGGGAATGTAGAGGAGACGAGCTATCCCTCATTGGTTCAACGAGGTGTTTAAGAGGGGCTGGCGCCCCTCTTTCTATTATCTCCCCCTCTCCTTATAAGGAGAGGGGGCTAGGGGGTGAGGTTGTATAGCAAAAAGAAATTACCCTTTCCCTCCTTAAAAGTGTAAAATCAGATAGTAATGGAAAGGGCAAAGGGAATTCTTGTTATCACCGCCAGGTGGTTATTTATACTCTGCCTGCCGGCACTGCTGCTTACCGCCAGCATTGGCTTTGCCGTAAACAACCAATGGCTGTATGAATACGGCTTCGATAAATATAATGTCGGTCAGGCTACCGGCCTGGCTGATAGCGAACTGGAGAAGGCGGCCAGCGGGCTGATTGATTACTTCAATTCAAATGAAGATTTTATCGATATCACTGTAACCAAGGACGGCCAGCCCTTTACCCTTTTCAACCAGAAGGAGATGGCTCACCTGAAAGACGTCAAGGGGTTGATACTGCTTGATTATTGGGTTCTAATGGGTACCGGGATTTATGTTGTAGTTTACGCCGCGGTAAGTCTCTTCTGGCTGGCAAGGGAATGCCGGCGCCGGCTGGCAGTATCCATAATCAATGGCAGCGGATTCACCCTGGGGCTGATGCTGCTGTTGGGGCTGCTGGCACTGCTGGATTTTGACAGGTTCTTCTTGCAATTCCACCTTATCAGCTTTACTAATGACCTGTGGCAGCTGGACCCGACAAAAGATTACCTTATAATGCTCTTTCCTCAGGGCTTCTGGTATGATGCTACCTTATTCTGCGCACTGCTAACCGTAGCACTGACGGCCATCCTTGCCGGAGTGGCCGGAAGCTACCTGTTTATTACAAGACGAAGGACAGTATTCTAGATACTGAAATCCGATACCGGTATATATAATCAAACCAAATCTATAAACCGGAAGGTGGTAATGGAAATAATATCCCAATGTCCACTCTGTCAGGGGACGGGCAGGGTACGCCGGGAACTGCCCTTTGGTGCCAATCCCAAAGCACCGACAACCCGGGCTGATAAAACTGGTTTCAAAACCTGCCCCCGGTGCCGGGGAAGCGGCAGCATCGGCATCAAGGAAGCAACGGGCAATTTAAAGTAACCAGAATAACAAGAAGCACAGCATACCTCTCATAAGAAATATACTGTGCTTATCTGAAATACACGGTTAATGCTTAGTGCTTATAATACCGATAGCGGGGGTTTGTCCGATTCCAAAGATAGACGTACTTTTTCTCCGGGGACATAAAGGTCCATCTAAGCTGGAAAAGAAACCTCTTTGTGTAATTAATTATGCCATCCATTGCCCTCTCCTTTTGTGCTATCTACAAGTTATAACGTAATTAGTTAAAAAAGGTTAGGGCTGGGCATCAGGATTTACCGAAATAGATACTTAATCTTAATCACTTACTTATTGTCAGCAGCATCCGGTATTCATCGGTGGATATTATTTTATCCGATTCAGGATATGGCTCCACCTTAAAAGTATACTTATAACCCCCAAATGACTCCTGTGAATAGTCGTAATACAAACCGGGTTGTGCCAGCTCTATATTGTATGAAGATTCGCCCTGACCAATTTTCATCAGACAAACTACATCGCCTGCTGTAATACAGACGACATCCCTGGCACAGCGGTTGTCACCCATTACTTCTTCAAACGTGATTTCCAGATCTTCACCGGCAATGGTAACAGTTTGCCCGATAGATAGGGAAAATTCCTCCCCCAGACCGGCTTTGCCCCCGCAGGCAAGACAAATACAGAGCAATGAGACAGTAATCACCAATACCAGTACACAAAGCCCATACTTCTTCATAATATTACACCCCTGAATCTTTCTTCAAAGACATTCTAGCATAATCCGCAAAGAATAAAGCCCGGTTATCTTCACCCAGTCCTTAAACTGTCGAGCCTGTTCAGGGCTGCTTTCTTTTCGCCGATCCCCAGTTTTGTTTTATGTATGGCTTTAGATAGCAGCTCATTTTAGGGACAGCGGTTAACTTCATACTTTATCCCGGTTATACGCCACAGCTATCACAGCTGTTAGCACTACAACTTGAGCATGAACTGCCGCCAACAAGAGAGCTAACTCCGCTCCCATCTCTGGAAAAACAGGCAAAACTGGATAATATCTTCTCAGCCCTGCCATTACAGCATGGGCATAATACACCTTCATCAACCTGGCTCATCGGGCGCAATAATTCAAATTTTGATTTACATTTAGGGCAAACGTATTCATATAATGGCATTGCTTCCCCCTCTAGTAATAATTTTAGATACTTAACTTTACAAAGTCAACGCAAAGCCACCATCCTTTGACCGATAAACTACAAGGCTGTATACTACGATAAAATCGCATTTCCGTGATAAGATTATGGATACGCAGCAACTGGCAGATAAACTTGCCCTATGGATAAGAGAAAAAGTGTCAGCCGCCGGCTCAAAGGGAGTAGTGTTCGGTATCAGCGGCGGGCTGGATTCCTCAGTGGTAGCAGTGCTATGCCGGCGTACCTTCACTAAGAACATGCTGGGGCTGATTATGCCCTGCCATAGTAGCCAGCAGGATGAGCAGCATGCCAAAGCCGTAGCCGGCAAGTTCTCCATTCCGACAGAGACGGTAGTACTTGATGATATCTATGATGCCCTGCTTAGAATCCTGCCCCTGGATGAAGCATCGGCTACAAGCCAGTTGGCTAAAGGTAACCTCAAAGCCAGGTTGAGAATGCTCACTCTCTACTTCTATGCCAACCAGCTCCAGTATCTGGTGGTCGGCTCCGGCAATAAGAGTGAGCTTGCCGTAGGCTACTTTACCAAGCACGGCGACGGCAGTGTAGACATTTTACCCCTGGGTAATCTTGTCAAGAGGCGGGTAAAAGAGCTAGCCGAGTTTCTGCAAATCCCGCAGGAAATAATCAATAAACCGCCTTCGGCCGGCTTGTGGACAGATCAAACCGACGAGGACGAGCTTGGCTTGAGCTATGATGAGCTGGGCGACTACCTGACCGGCGGTAAAGTGCCGGAAAATATTAAACTGAAGATTGAAAAGTTGATAACCAGCAGCGACCATAAGCGAAACCCACCCCCGGTACCCGACTTCCAGTAGTACCCCTGTTTTCAATGCTAGGTACACTTTAATCCCTCGTTGACACTTATATATAGCATAAGTATAATTTAGTTATTCCCGGCCGAAGTGGCGGAATGGCAGACGCGCTACGTTCAGGGCGTAGTGTCCGTAAGGGCGTGTGAGTTCAAATCTCACCTTCGGCACCAAGGAGCGCTTGTAGCTCAGTTGGATAGAGCGCAGCCCTGCGGAGGCTGAGGCCGTGGGTTCGAGCCCCGCCAAGCGCGCTTATGGGCGGTTAGCTCAGTTGGTTAGAGCACCTGCTTTACACGCAGGGGGTCACAGGTTCGAGTCCTGTACCGCCCACCACAGCCTCAAAATCACCCCGCAATTCCACCGATACCCCCGAAAAGGGGCGCTGCCTGCCTGATTTTTCCCAAAATGTAAAAAGTGCACGCAATGTAGCACAATGTCGTATCCATTCCCCGGAACTTGACCTAGACTATCTGCGTGAGGAATCTGATAACATGACGATTCAAGACGCACTGGTAGCCTATAGAACCTATGCCAAGGCCGAGGGTAAGAGCCCGAAGACCATCAGCTGGGTCACGTCTAGCATGGGCTACTTTGCCGAATTCCTGGGCCCCAGGCAGCAGGATACCGCCACGATCAAAGGAAACGATCTTCGCCGGTTCATCATTGCCCTCCAGGAAAAACCAAAGTTTTCCAATCACCCCTACAACAAATCTCAGGCGGCCAAACTGTCCGCCCAGTCTATTGAGACCTATTGCCGAGGTATCAAGGCCTTCTTTGCCTTCTTAAAGCGCGAGAAGTTCATCAGCACCAATGCCATAGCCAAGGTAACGACGCCAAAAGTCCCGGAGGTCGTGATTCCCACTTTCTCGGAAAAGGAGGTAGCGAAGCTTCTGTCTCAGCCGAACACGAAAACGAATGAGGGGTTCAGAGATTACTGCGCGGTTTATCTATCACTATCTATATTATATGATGATAGAGTTTGGTATTATCGGTTTCTACGCCCTATTATGACTCGAATACTGAAAGTCAACCATAAGATAATAAGGGCCTATGCCCCCCATTTTGTCGTATGAACGATCCCACTACGTTTCTGGCCTGCCCCCATATGGTGTACTACTTGTCAAGTTAGAGTTATGGGCATTAGGACCGTCGGTTTGAGGGAAACGATGCGGATACGAACATATTTTATGTCATTTTAATCCTGGTTCAACTATTTATCAAGAGCTTATACTTAATTTCATTAGTAACAGGGATTTGAAAAGTATACTGGAAATTGAAATAAGGCAATAATAGTCAGTTTTGTGCAACGAAGTCACTTTTAATTAATACTACTTATGAATAAAACAATAATTACAGCACCGGATACACATAGACAATTAATGTTCTCTTGTCGATGGACCCCCCGCCTGGCACTGCTAATTCGATTTCAACCGTATGGATACCGGCCTCTAAATCATCCTTAATAAAGGTAAATGAATGAGCACCCCAGGAAGGTTCGGACATCATTAGTGTATTACACATAAGGACTTCATCTGGATTTAACGGTTCACCATTAACTAGTACCCTTGACCACATACTTCCTCCAGGATTAGCTTGAACTTGGGCACTAAATGTAACAGCCAGAGTGCTAACTTCATCCGTGGAAAATCTGATGCTCAACTCCGGAAGATCCATATAGTCTTCGTTAGCCATTGCCAGGATAGGTCCCTTCGGCGCCGTTTTTGTAAATAATTCTGCCTGTGGCGCTACAGGGCCTGGTGGTCCTGGGTCACCCCTCTCTCCCTGTATCCCCTGTAGTCCTTGAAGTCCCTGGGGACCCATGGGACCCTGTATGCCATTGAGCCCCTGTAACCCTTGAGGTCCTTCTGGTCCCATGGGTCCAGCAAATCCATACGGCCCGGCTGGTCCAGTAGGTCCCTGTGCTCCAGTTTCGCCCTGCGATCCCTGTGCTCCTTGAGGCCCTACCGGTCCTTCAGATCCGGTGCAACCTGCAAAAGGTAGAATTATCAGTGAAGCAAGCGCAAAAAGGACGCATAATCGTATTAAGTTTTTCATTTCCTCCTCCTATTTTTTTGGGATAGTCAAACCTAATATACTAATTAGAATCAATATAATGCTGTATGCATAGTAATCAACAAAGGAGCGCCAACTGCTGTTTAATTAAGCGAACCAATGCCCTTATGATCTTCACCTTATCTACCCACCCAGTTAATTTTCAGTTGTAATAAACTATAGGGAAAATCTATTCCCTATGACTGGTGTTGTCAATAGGGTTATCAGGAAACGTGAAAACTACGGTATTGAACATTTCATCGAATTATTATTTCCAATTTGCCCCTATTGCTAAGGTGGGAATATAATCATTTGTATACATGTCCTGTATTAGATTATATACTTAAGGCCACAATGGCTGTAACACCGATAATTATAACTTGGTCAATGGCATAGCTTGCAGTAGCAATGCAATTTTATTGCAATTGATTAGGGAAAGCAAATATTTTACTTTCATGAGGTATGGAGTAGATATTGATGAACTATTGGTATGGGAAAGTAACTGATCAAACCATTGAGGAACTAATAGCTATTTTTGGTGGGGATAATGTTTTTACAAAGAAAGATGAAATAGAGGCGTACTCTTGTGATGAAATGCCACTTGCCAAACATCATATTCCGCAGGTTGTAGTTAAGCCAATAAATGTTCAGTCAATAACTAGGTTAATGAGATTAGCTAACGAGAAAAGAATACCCATAACCCCAAGAGGAGCAGGAACTGGATTGAGCGGCGGTTGTATACCTATCTATGGAGGGATACTCCTCTCACTCGAGCGAATGAACAAAATAATTGAAATAGATCAAGAAAACTTTGTGGCTGTCGTAGAGCCAGGTGTAACTTTATCTGATCTTTGCAATCATGTAGAGCAACAAGGATTTTACTACCCCCTTCATACAGGAGAAATGTCTGCAACTATTGGTGGGAACATATCCACGAATGCCGGAGGGCTGAACGCAATCAAATACGGGGTGACTAGGCATAATGTACTGGGGCTAGAAGCGGTATTGCCAAACGGTGAAATCATCAGAACCGGTGGTAAATTTGTAAAGTGCTCTACTGGCTATGACCTAACTCAGCTTATCATTGGATCCGAAGGGACATTAGCAGTAGTAACAAAGGCTATACTGAAACTTACCACTAAACCGGTGAAGAGAGAGGTATTATTTGCCCCCTTTATGAATCTGCAGAATGCCCTTGACGCTGTCCCTGAAATTATGAAGTTAAAAATAACACCTACTAGTATTGAATTTATGGAAAGAAGCATCATCGAGCTCGTTGAAAAATATCAAAATATAGAAATACCACACCACCAACATGAGGCTTACCTCATGATAACAGTGGAAGGAGAATCGGAAAACGAAATATATGAATACTTTTCCAAAGTTGAGGAGATATGCAGACAAAACGAAGCTGTTGAGGCCATGGTACCAGGCAGTGCAAGGGCTCAGAGAAAACTCCTTGATGCCAGAGAAAAGTTTTTCCATGCCTTACAACAGTATGCTCCTATGGCTGTTATTGATGTTGTAGTTCCTCGAAGAGAAATAAGCGAATTTGTAAGAAAAGTAAGAGAAATATCAGAAGAGTTCCAAATTCCTATAATTGTGTATGGACATGCAGGTGATGGAAATGTGCATCTGCATCCCATCTGCCTGAATATGAATAGAGGAGAATGGTCTAAAAAAATTTCCCGCCTTATGAGTGAAATATACCACGTCGGGATATCCCTGGGAGGTGCCATTTCAGGAGAGCACGGTATTGGTTTTGATAAGAAGGTTTACTTTAATCTGGAAACGGATATTGCGCTCATTAACATAATGAAGGGAATTAAAAAAGCTTTTGATCTAAACAATATACTTAACCCCGGAAAAATATTCGACTTATAATATAAAGCCGTAAAATCATAATTTTTTAACAATCCATTGGCATTTAGGTTCACAATTCGATGTATTGTTACCTAACAAAACGTCATATTGTGTAAAGTGAATCGATATGCTAGTATCCTATTTAAGAATGGTAAGACAAATTATTTTAG
>DAOWJL010000032.1 GCA_030640385.1 Dehalococcoidia bacterium
GAAAACCCGGGCATGATATTTCAACCGCCGGTTCTGCTTGCCGGCTATGCCGTTTTTGTCGTCCCCTTTGCCTTTGCCATCGCCGCCCTTATTACCCGCAGGCTGAATACTGACTGGCTGGCGGCAGTAAAACGATGGGCGCTGACAGGCTGGCTCCTGCTGGGGGTGGGTAATTTAATCGGCGCCTGGTGGGCTTACGCCGAGCTGGGCTGGGGTGGCTACTGGGGCTGGGACCCGGTGGAGAACGCCGGGCTGATGCCCTGGCTGGTGGCAACCGCCTTTATACATTCAATTATGATTCAAAAACGAAAAGGGGTACTCAAGCTATGGAGTATGGTGCTTATTATCACTACCTTTATTCTGACCATCTTTGGCACCTTCATCACCCGCAGCGACATCCTCAGTTCGGTGCATACCTTCGGTGAAACGGCCGTCGGCCCCTTTTTCCTTGCCTTTCTTATCATTGCCTCCGCCGGCTCGCTGGCTCTGCTCATCTACCGCCGCAAGGACCTAAAGGACGATGCCGAAGTCGGTACCCTTTTCTCGCGGGAAGGTGCTTTTCTGCTGAACAACATACTGCTGTTTGGCGCCGCCTTCGTTATCTTCTGGGGCACCATTTTCCCCACCATCTCGGAGGCGGTAAGCGGTACCAGGGTTAGTGTCAATGCATCATATTTCAATCAGGTTGCCATACCCTTCTTGCTGGCTATCGTCCTTCTTTCCGGGATATGTATCCTCATTACCTGGCGGCGAATACCCGTAAAAAAGCTGAGGCTCAATATCCTGTGGCCGCTGATATCAGCGCTGGTGGTGGTTATAACACTGGTAGCTTTCGGCATGCGGCACTGGTATGCGCTGCTTATCTACTTCATATGCACTTTTGTAATCTCGGCTTTATTCTCCCAGTGGTTCCGGGAGGTAACAGCCTTAAGCCGGGTGAAAGCCGTAAGCTGGTTCAAGGCATGCTGGAGCCTGTTTGTGGTAAACAGGAGCCGTTACGGCGGCTTCATAGTCCATATTGCCATCGTCATAATAGCCATCGGGGTTGTCGGCTCATCACTGTTTGATGTTGAGAGGGAAGCCGAGCTGCTGCCCGGGGAATCAATGACCATCAACGACTACACCATTACTTTTGACAGCCTTATTCCCGAAGGCAACGAGCGCAAGATGATAGTCAGCGCCGAACTGGATGTATATGAAGGTGATGCATTTATTGGCAATATGTATCCGCAAGTGATATTTCACAGCAGCTTTGAGCAACCGGTATCCGAGGTCGCCATTCGCTCTACATTGACTGAAGACCTTTACCTTATCCTGGCAAGCTGGGAAGTTATTACCCTGACGGATGGCAGCGAAACTGTACGAGCCGGCCTGGTTGCCCTGGTTAATCCCCTGGTCATCTGGATATGGATCGGCGGCGGTATTTTCCTCTTCGGCGGCTTGATCGCCTTCTGGCCCGGACGGAGAGAGTAGCCCGACACCGGTTAAAACTACTCATGACCAGCATTAAATCCGTTCAGCTATATCTCCGTTTGCATTAACAGGCTTTTATAAGTAGAATAAAACGGAAATGAAGGCTACCACAAACGAACGGGCGGTAGAGGTCAAAGGCCTCACCAAGTCTTTTGGTAATCACCTTGCCCTGGGCGGTATTGACTTCATAGTAGAGCCGGGTAAGACACTGGCTATATTCGGGCCCAACGGCGCCGGAAAAACCACCCTGATAAAGATACTGGCCAGCATTATGAAACCCACTGCCGGGGAAGTCTTCATTAATGGTTTAGACCTTAACCATAACGCTGAGGATATACGCTCGCAGATCGGCATAGTTTCCCACCAGACCTTCCTCTACGGTAACCTTACCGCTTATGAGAACCTGCTTTTCTACTGCCGCATGTATGATGTTGCCGACTTTAAGCAACGTATCCTCCAGGTCGTCTCTATGGTGGGCATGCAATACCGGTTGCACGACAGGATAGGCACCCTGTCCCGCGGTATGCAGCAGCGGCTGTCAATCGCCCGCTGCCTGCTGCATAAACCGTCAATCGTGCTGCTTGACGAACCGGAAACGGGTCTTGACCAGCAGGCAACCTCAATGCTCTGGGGGGCTTTGAGAGAAGATGGTGCGAAAAAACGTACTATCATCTTTACCAGCCACAGCCTAGAGCGGGGGCTCAACGCCTGCGACGACCTGATCATATTGAACAGGGGGAAAATTGCCCACCGGCAGCCGAGTATGGATTTAGGCCTGGCTGGTCTTAAAAAAGCTTATCAAAATTGCACAGGGGCCGGTGATGAAAACCCTGAATAAAGCGCTGGTAATAGCCTGGAAGGATATCCTGTCCGAAACCAGAACCAAGGAGATAATTTCCTCGGTGCTTATCTTTGCCATTCTGGTGATTGTTATCTTCAATTTTGCCTTTAGCGGCAGCCAGCAGACGATGATTTCACTTGCCCCGGGTATTCTATGGGTGACCTTTGCCTTTGCCGGAGTGTTAAGCCTGAACCGCGCTTTCATTCAGGAGAAGGATGATGATTGCCTTGAAGGATTGATGGTGTGTCCGGTCAGCCGAGAGACAATCTACCTGGGCAAGATGCTGGGCAGCCTGTTCTTTATGCTTTTTATTGAAGCTATCGTACTGCCTGTATTCGCCCTGCTTTTCAATGTCAATGTTATCTCCCTGCCGTTGATAACGATAACGGTGCTGACCACGATTGGCTTTGTAGCCGTCGGCACCTTATTCTCTGCCCTGGCGGTTAATACGAAGGCACGCGAGATGGTACTGCCCATTCTCTTCTTTCCTATAGTCACCCCGATAATCATCTCAGCAGTCAGCGCTTCCGGGCTGGCACTGGGTGGCGAATCCTGGGGCAGCATCACTTACTGGCTGGGCATAATCGCCGCCTTTGATGTAATTTTCCTGGTGGTTTCGTATCTTGTATTCTCCTTTGTAATAGAGGAGTAAACTAAGGAGGGGTCTATGAAAATTAAGATACTACTTGGCGTAAGCAGTGTATTTATGCTGGTTGCCCTGTATATGGTGTTTATCTTCGCCCCCGATACAGAATCGGGCGTTGTCCAGCGGATTTTCTATTTTCACATTCCGCTGGCATGGATTGCCTTCCTCGCCTTTTTTGTCGTTTTCGGCAGCAGCATAATGTATCTCTGGAAGCGGGATAAAAAATGGGATGCCATCGCCAGTTCCTCGGCTGAAGTGGGGCTGGTTTTCACCACCCTGTTTCTGCTTACCGGCTCTATCTGGGCAAAACCAGAGTGGGGAGTCTGGTGGACCTGGGATTCACGCCTCACCTCATCACTCATCCTGTGGCTGATTTATATCGCCTATTTTATAGTCCGTTCCTATATCAGCGAAGAGGGGCAACGCGCCCGTTTTTCATCCGTTATCGGTATTATCGGTTTTATAGACGTGCCTATTGTTGTTATTACTATCTTCTTGTGGCGGACTACTCACCCACGCATAGAAGCGATGGATCCGAGAGTAACAGCTACTCTTATGGTTTCCATCGCCGCTTTTACGGCTTTGTATCTTCTTCTGTTCGCGCAAAGGATTGCGATGAAGCAGGATGAAGACAAACTGAATAAGTTGAAGGCATTTTTAAGGAGGTAACCGAAATGGATAATCTGGGTTATTTATTTGCCGCATTCGCCGTAATCTGGGTCGGGTTATTTGTTTATATCCTGGTTCTCACTCAGAAGCAACGGCAATTGAGGCGTGATATTGACTGGCTTAAAGAGACGTCGGAAAAAGAGGCGAAATAGATTCTATCGGGGGCTAAACGTAGTAGCGTCCCCTGCCTTTGAAGATATAACCTACGACAAGCCCGAAGAGAAAGCCACCTAGATGAGCCTGCCAAGCTATATTTGAGAATGCATTCAGCATCGGTAATACCGTCAGGATAATAAAAATACCAACCACTGCCACCCATAACGGCATCGGTACCGGTATGGGGAAGATTATTACCCTCAGTTTAGGAGCCATTACCGTTAGCACCCCACCCAGGGCAAAGACAGCCCCCGAAGCACCAACAGCCAGAGCCGCCGAGTTCGGGTTAAGCAGCGTGCCCAGCAGCACGAAAAAAACGCCACCCACGAGACCACCGCCCAGGTAAACCATCAACAAGCGCCCGCTGCCGATTAAACGGTTGAGGAAGCTGCCAAAAAAGTAAAGGGTTATCATATTAGTGAACAGGTGAAAGAAACCAGCGTGGACAAACATGCTGGTAACCAAACCCCAGGGATAGTCAATGAAGAGCTCGGCTGGTGAATACAGAGCAAGTTCAGAAGCCAGCCCCGGCGATATAGAGGTAGCTATGGCTATTCCTATATTAAGTGAAATAATTACCAGAATCGGATTCATCATACTACTTCATAATAGCAGCTAGGCCTGGTTTATGGCAAATGTTGTTTCTTAAAATCCATCCCCCTTTCTTATTTTCCAGTCTAACATCAAACTGGACTCGTTTTCGGGGGGCAGGTCAATTAAATTAACTTGACAAATATGATTTATTTTGTCTACAATGTCATATATTTATCGGTTTTGTCAACACATAAAAATTGCTTTCAGGAGGTCTCAAATATTATGGAAGATATCTATGAAGAGATTGTTAGGATCAGGAATGAGGGTGATAAGGCAGCATTAGCAACTGTCGTTCAGGTTAAGGGTTCAACTCCACGATCTAAAGGATCTAAAATGCTTATCAGGAGCGATGGTTCTTTTTTAGGTTCAATCGGAGGCGGTTGTTTAGAGGGTGAGGTGTGGGAGGCGGCAATGAAGGTAATCAAAGAGGAAACTCCCCAAATGTTAGATTTCGATCTTACCGGGAGGAAAGAAACCAAGGAGGGCTTGATCTGTGGCGGTATCATGAAAATACTTATCGAGCCGATAATATCTCAGCCAACGGTATATATTTTTGGAGCCGGTTACATAGGTTTCGCTATCTCAAAGATTGCCAGTATGACTGGCTTTAAGATCGTTGTAATTGACGATCGCCCCGCTTATGCTAACTCTGACAGATTTCCTGAAGCTGACGAATTTTTTGTTGATGATCCGGCGACAGTGGTTCCTAAGCTGGGGATTAACAAGAACTCATATATAATTATCGCTTGCCGAGGTCACCTCGAAGACCAGCGAGTATTAGAACAGGCTGTTAAAACGACAGCCGCTTATATTGGTATGCTGGGTAGCAAGAAAAAGGTTAAGACTGTCTTCTCAAACCTTAAAGCAAATGGAGTCACTCAGAAAATGCTGGAGGTGATACATGCACCTATTGGATTACCTATTGTTACAGAGACTCCAGAGGAGATAGCAGTCAGCATTATGGCCGAAATCATTGATTTCAGAAGGCGGGGTACATCCTCAACCAGACCAGCCTTTAAGAATTAATACTACTTTATTTCCATAGTACAAGAGAGAAATAAAAAGGGAGGAACCGATGTCACCAGAAGTTAGGGATGTAGTTTCACTACTTCACCTGATATCGATGTTGTTTATGTCTGCTCCCCTGTATATGCTCATAATGGCTAATGAGAGAGCTCGCTTCTCGGTCCCACCTGGCTACAACATCGATCGCTACCTGGAGAATATTGTTAAGAACCAACCCATCCGTTGCTATGGCTTTCTTGCCGGTATCCTAGTTACCGGAACTTTACTGACTGTGTTTCGACCGGAGTGGTCACCGGACCCAATCTGGGCAAACTGGGCACTTATTATCAAAATGGTTGTCTTTACTGTGATTGTCGGACTACTTAGTTATGTACACTTTTATATCCAACCCCGTATTGAAGAGATCTTCAACGGATTAAGTCCTGGAGAAGAAATCGCCGCAGATAAGAAACCGATCTTTGCAGCCCTGCGAACTCGTAGAAAGCGGCTTTCGGCTTTCTGTCTCTTTTTAGTACTGACAGGAGTGATTACGGGAGTGACGGTTGTATCTGAGTGGTCAGTGTGGCTTGTAGTAATATTCCTGGTATTAGCCGCCATCTTTGCGTGGAGGGTGTATCGGAGCCCTATTCGTTTCGGCTGGTTTTAATTGATCTAGACGATTTACCCTAATAGAGCTAAGCAATACTAATAAAGCCATTTTGCATAGCTTTATTATAGGAGCTAATCTTCTAAAGTATCTTTATAATTTGTGCCTGGTGCGAATAGTGGACATAATGCTTTTTTGCCATATAAGTTTAATTTGGTGCAATATATCCTGGAAGTTAGAAAAGGGGTAGTATAAAACTGATTCAAGACTAAGCAATTTCGATAGGTGGCCCGTGGCAAATACATGGTCGGCCTGACATGCTGACTCAAGATCAGAGAGTCCGTCCCCTATATAGATAATATTCGTGCCGCGCTCCTTGAGCCAGGTCAAATATTTCTTCTTGAACCCCTGGTTGAGGACGTTACCCTCAGGGTCAA
>DAOWJL010000003.1 GCA_030640385.1 Dehalococcoidia bacterium
ACCATATGATCCACCGCCTCTGCTATCAGGGCGAGGCCGAGCCTCGTTGACATCAAGCTCACGGTCCTTTAAGGATTTACCCTTAAGGCCGGCAATTGCAGCTTCTGCTTCAGACGTTGATTTCATTTCAACAAAACCGAATCCTTTTGATCGCCCGCTATGCTTATCGGTTATGATGTTTACAGATTCAACCTCTCCAAAGGCTGCAAACTCCTGACGCAATTCATCCTCAGTAACTTCGTAAGATAGGTTGCCTACATAGATATTCATATTGGTATTTCTCTCCTTCCATAATATATCCGATTTGTTATGGTATATATAACCCGGTGTTAAACTAAAGCATTATGTATTAGTTCTGGCTTTACGGTAGCAATCATTACGGTAAACCGGTTTATCACCGCGAGGTTCGAGGGGCACTTCAGTCTCTTTGCCGCATTCGGCACATACCACGGTGTGCATCTGGCATCAAGAGCAATAGCTGTTATTTCCATAGCGCTCTGATTTCCCTGTCTGGCGGTATGAGTTACAGCGTTTAGGCTCATTGTTATAATCCTTTGAACGGAACAACTCCTCTTCCTCAGCGCTGAAGATAGATATTACACCACAACTATACACCAAAGTGACCAACTATACAAAATAATAAGTAGCTTAACAAGAAGACCAGCAATTGATGTAATAATAAACCAAAAAAAGACTGAAGAATGAACTTCAGTCTAGTAATTTACCTTGGTGGGATTTTTTACCCACATACTACCGCTTTGTAAGTGGTTGCTCTATCATCTGAGCTACAAGGGCATCAGGTTTGTAACTAATACTATTACAGTATAGCAGATTTTCTTGAAGGCAACAAAGCTCTGCCGATATTCAATTCTTTTGACAATTCACTCATAACATGCCATACTAATTATGCACAGGTGATTGAAGCATTAGAAACGTCCTCCTTAGCTGCATTGATTAGACAAGTTACATCTTCGAATGTAATCTATGAGGTAACGCTGACAAGAATGCCCTGAAAGCAAAATTGCTCAGGGCGTTTTTATTCTCTTAACACTGACTTATTATCCTGAAGCAATATCTTGATGTATTATGTGTATTATATTCTACATTCAAGTCTTAAAGATGTGCTTTTATGAACCTGGCAGTTAATTAAACAAATCAGGAGAGGTTATTTAGCTTGTTTGAATCATTTATTTTAACGTTTATACCCATCTTTATAGTTATAGATGCTATAGGAATGCTGCCTTTTGTTATCTCTTTGAGTGAAGATATGACAAAAAGAGAGCGTCGTAAGATGATTCATATCGCTATGATAACGGCCCTCAGTGTCGGTTTAGTATTTCTGTTTTTCGGGCAATTCATTCTAAATATATTGGGCATTTCTATAGGTTCGTTTGCTATTGCTGGCGGTATTGTTCTTTTAGTACTTGCCATCAAGCATATGACCACTGGCCGTATGGTGGAGGTAATTAAAGAAGAAGCGGTAGCCATAGTCCCTCTGGGTACACCCTTGACCGCAGGACCAGCAACAATAACGACTCTGCTACTATTAGCAACCCAATTCCCTCTATATATGGTGCTGATATCCTTTGCTTTGAATATGCTTATCACCTGGGGTGTTTTCTTACTAGGAGGCCAGTTTAGTCATCTTCTTGGACAAGGTGGCCTTAAAGCAATTTCAAAGGTATTTAGTCTGCTGCTGGCAGCAATAGCAGTAAGCATGATATTTCAAGGATTTGATTTACTTGGAATACTGGAGATACCTTAATATATCAAAAGCTTTAATTAGCTATAAAAAAGTGGCAGCGATTGGATTTGAACCAACGACCAAGGGCTTATGAGTTCCAGATTCGGACTTGATTAATGATTTTATGCCGTTTGATATTTTTAGTAATAATAATGGATAATGTTAAATGTAGTATTTCTGCCTTTCCAATAATGAGCATTTCTAAAGGCTAAACAAACAGAAAGAAAGGAATATTGATTTATGGGAGATGATATCAGCCCGATAAGGCATGAACAGAAACTGGCAGATGGAGGGCATACCTGCAAGCAGGCGCCTGAAATGTTGGATAAAGGCTCTAATTTGATATTGCTAAAAGAAGACCTGGCTCCAAATATACATCTTTTTAAGCTTAATGCACCAATTATATCCAATAAAGTTCGGGCAGGCCAGTTTGCCATCATCAGAATAGGTGAAAAAGGGGAACGTATTCCGCTAACCTTTGCCGATTGGGATAAAGAAGAGGGCAGTATAACAATTATCTTTATGAAAATAGGCACATCCACCCATAAATTGGCCCTTATGCAACCCGGCGATTCCATTACTAACGTTGTTGGTCCGCTGGGTATTCCTACCAATATTGAAAAATATGGCACCGTACTTTGTGTTGGCGGTGGTATTGGCATTGCCCCGATAACGCCCATAGCACGGGCACTGAAGGCAGCCGGCAATAAGGTGATTTCCATTATAGGTGCCAGGGGCAAGGAGTTACTCTTCTGGGAAGACCGCCTGCGTAATATCAGTGACGAATTGATAGTCTGTACTGATGACGGTAGCTGCGGCCGCGGGGTTCTGGTAACTGAGGTACTGCGGGAATTGTGTGAAAGCGAGCAGCGGATTGACCGGGTTTTTGCTATTGGCCCGGCTATTATGATGAAATATTGTGCTGAAACAACAAGACCATTCGGTATCAAAACTATAGCCAGCCTTAACTCGATAATGGTCGATGGTACCGGAATGTGCGGTTGTTGTCGTGTATCAGTCGGCGGGCAAACCAGGTTCGCCTGTGTTGATGGCCCTGAATTTGATGCACACCAGGTGGATTGGGATGAACTGCTGTCACGGCAGTGCACTTATATTGATGAAGAAAGCTATTCTTTGCGGGAATGGCGACGTAAACAATCTAACACGGTTTGAACCGGAGGTTTATTTAAGAGATGGCAAAGCTTGATCTAAATCGAATATCTATGCCGAGGCAGGATGGTAAAGAAAGGCGCAACAATTTCAACGAGGTAGCCCTGGGTTATAGCGATGAACAGGCTATTTCGGAAGCACAACGTTGCATACAGTGCCCGAAGCAACCGTGCATTGCAGGTTGCCCGGTAGGGATTGATATCCCCGGCTTTATAAAAGCAGTCATTGAAAAAGATATGCCGGAAGCAGCCAGGATTCTTAAAAACAAGAATAGTCTACCTGCTATCTGTGGGCGGGTTTGCCCCCAGGAGAGCCAGTGTGAAGTCGTATGCACGCTATCCAAAAAAGGTGCACCGATTGCCATAGGCCGGTTAGAACGCTATGTGGCAGACTGGGAAAGGAGAAACAAACCAAACATTCCTGATGCAGACCCACCTGAACCGGACGGAAAACGAGTAGCGGTGGTAGGCTCAGGGCCGGCTGGTCTCACAGCGGCAGCAGAATTAGCAAAACTTGGTTACAGGGTTACCATATTCGAGGGCTTGCATATGCCTGGTGGCGTACTTATGTATGGTATTCCTGAGTTCAGGCTTCCCAAAGAGATTGTCCGGGCTGAGGTTGACTACGTTATTTCACTGGGGGTTGAACTACAGCTGGATTCACTGGTGGGTAAACTTTTCACTATTGATGAGTTATTGGCTGTCGGTTACGACGCCGTCTTCCTGGGAACAGGCGCCGGACTGCCAATGTTTCTTAATATCCCGGGCGAGAACCTGAACGGT
Source organism: Dehalococcoidia bacterium (assembly GCA_030640385.1). Taxonomy (GTDB): domain Bacteria; phylum Chloroflexota; class Dehalococcoidia; order Dehalococcoidales. The sequence continues at coordinate 3,697 of DAOWJL010000003.1, forward strand.
ATTTACTCGGCGAACGAATTCCTTACCCGTATCAATCTGATGAAGGCTTATCTGTTTCCTGAATATGATACGCCGGTTAAAATCGGCAAGAAGGTGGCGGTTATCGGGGGTGGCAACGTGGCGATGGATAGCGCTCGCTGCGCAATCAGACTGGGCGCTGATCAGGTTTATATCGTCTACCGCCGCTCCGAGCAGGAAATGCCGGCGCGCCGTGAAGAGGTTGAGAATGCCAGGGAGGAAGGCATACAGTTTAAGTTCCTGACCAATCCTAAACGACTTATCGGCAATGAGAAAAACTGGGTAACAGGTATGGAGTGCCTTGAAATGGAGCTTGGTGAGCCTGATGCCAGTGGCCGGCGCCGTCCCATAGCCAAACCGGGGACTGAATTTATAATAGAATTAGATGAGGCAATAATCGCCCTGGGTACTACACCGAATCCACTTATTGCCTCTACTACATCCGATCTGGAAACGACTAAATACGGCACTGTCGTAGCTGACAAAATCACCGGCAAAACAGTCAAAGATAAAGTCTGGGCTGGTGGTGATGTAATGACCGGTTCGGATACCGTAATCAGCGCTATGGGTGCCGCCAAGCGTGCCGCTGCTGATATAGATGATTATCTAAAACATCATTAATAAAGCATCGGGAAGTTTCGTTCTCATATGCTTTTCAACTTAATCTTTCGCAGTCATTTATTAAGAGGAACAAGCCTTTATTTATCAAGGAGGTCGCTTGAATACCAGGCGCAAACACTACTTTACGGCTGATAACGTTGAAAGAAGAGAGTGGCAGAACCCGGAAGCTATCCTGGCTGATGTTGGCCTGAAACCGGCGTTAATATTCATAGACGTTGGTTGTGGCGGTGGCTTCTTTACAATGCCGGCGGCAAGGCTTACACGTGAAAGCGGGGAAGTATATGGTATAGATATTAACCCTGATTACATAAATGAACTGAGGGAACTGGCTGCTAAAGAAAACCTGAACAACCTGGACTTAACCGTTGGTAAAGCGGAAGAGGTTGTTGTATGTGAGGGTTGTGCCGATATTGTATTTTTCGGTGTAGTGCTGCATGACTTTGAAGATGCATCCAGAGTGCTAAGAAACGCAAACAAGATGCTAAAGCCCAATGGGCGGCTGTTTAATTTGGATTGGAAAAAAGAACAGATGGATTTAGGCCCCCAGTTTCAGAAGAGATTTAGCGAAGACTATGCATCAGACCTTATCAAGACGGCAGGCTTTATTATTGAAAATATAAAACCCTCAGGCCGCTATCATTACCTCATCAGCGCCATAAAACAGTCTGAAAGGTAATTTCGGGCGCTTGTTTGTTAAGTAATTGAAGCCCCGCTTGCTGTGTACGGATTGAATATCCGGGCAAGCGGGGCTTCAAGGTTCAGTAACGTGACTAGGCGAGGATGGCTTTCATATCTGCTTCCGGTGTTGATATCGGCTTAATATCAAATTTTTCTACCAGGACATTCAGCACGTTGGGGGACAAAAACGCCGGTAATGAAGGACCCAGATATATATTCTTGATGCCCAGCGAAAGCAGGGTAAGCAATATACATACCGCTTTTTGTTCCTACCATGATAGTATCATCGTAAGCGGTAGCTCATTTACACCGCACTTATAAGCATTGGCTAAGGCTACGGCAACCTGTATAGCCGAATAGGCATCGTTGCATTGCCCCATATCGATAAGCCGGGGCAGCCCTCCGATTTCGCCTAAATTCAAATCATTAAATCTATATTTACCGCATGCGAGGGTGAGCACAATGGTGTCCTGCGGGGCTTGTTTCACGAAATCCGTATAGTAATTTCGGCCTGGCCTGGCGCCGTCGCAACCACCAACGAGAAAGAAATGCTTGATATCCCCGGATTTAACCGCCCCGACCAGCTTATCGGCGACACCAAGAACGGCATTATGGCCGAAGCCTGTCATCAGCTCTGAGCCGCCATTGATACCGGTGAAGTACTTGTCTTCTTCCCATCCGCCCAGCTTAATAGCCTTCTCGATTACGGGGGAATAATCTTTTATGCCGTCTTTTTCCGATATGTGTTTTAAACCGGGATAACCGACGGCAAGGGTAGTAAAAATCCTGTCAGAATAGGAAGCTTTCGGTGGCATCAGGCAGTTGGTAGTATAGACGATAGGAGCGGGTATACTACCAAATTCCTTTTGCTGGTTCTGCCAGGCTGTGCCAAAGTTATCTTTAAGATGCGAGTACTTTTTCAGCTCCGGATAGCTATGGGCAGGTAACATCTCGCCATGTGTATAAATATTAACTCCCTTTCCTTCTGTCTGCTCTAAAAGTTGTTTCAAATCAAGTAAATCATGGCCGGTTATGATGATAAAAGGTCCCTTTTCAACCTTCATAGAAACCTTTGTCGGTACCGGATGGCCGTATGTTGAAGTGTGGGCTTCATCGAGTAGTGCCATACATTTTAGATTGACCTGCCCAAATTCCATTGTGAGACCCAGCCATTCGTCTACTGTATGCTCTTCACCTACGGAGCGCATGCCTTTATAGAGCCATGACGTTACCTCTTCGTCGTCTTTGCCCAAGACATGAGCATGCCACGCATAGGCGGCCATACCACGCAGACCGAAGAGCAGTGTAGAACGTAACGATGTCATATCAATATCACCGCTGAATAAGCTAGCTGCATCAAAATCCTCGGCTCCTCCGAGCTTCGCCTTTTCTGTCTCTACCTGTTCTTTTAATTCTTTAATTTGCGCCGGATCGAAGTTAACATTAGTCAACGTCGCAAAAATAGCCTGCATCATCAATTCGTCGGTTTGTCTGTCCGGCGTCTTGCCTTCAGCCGCCCGGGCAAGGCCAATCAATGCAGCGGTAAGCTCATCCTGTTCGTTAGCAACGTCGGCATTTTTACCACATATACCTGTTTTGGTACAGCCTTTGCCGCCGGCTGTCTCCTCGCACTGAAAACAAAACATGTCAGTCAATTTTAGGTTACCTCCTTTTTTGTGTAGCACTCATATTGCACTACCATAACCAAGGTAATATAATAACGATATAAAAGCGGTAACATATGTTACCATTATTATAGTTAAAAAAAGGGGGGGGATTATTCTAATGTATCGGGAATGGATTGAGGTTTTACAAACATCTCCCTTATTCAGGGGGATAGGCCAGGAAGGCCTCAATACGATGCTCGAATGCCTCAAGCCCAGAATGAAAAGATATAAATACCGGGAGATTGTGGCTCTTTGTGGTAGCCCTCTGTCTGGTATAGGAATTGTGGCAAGTGGCAAGGTTGCCCTTACCAAAGAGACATATTCCGGCAACCGTATTATGCTGGGGATTCTGGGTGCCGGGGATATATTTGGCGAGACGGCGGCTTTTTCTAATGACAGGACCTGGCCGGTTACCGTAATTGCCAATGATGATTGCTGTCTGTTCTTTCTACCACCTGATAAAATACAGGGAAATTGCTCAAATATATGCACAGCGCATAGTATTCTTATATTGAACATGCTAAATATACTATCCAGCAAAGCCCTTATGCTGAATAAGAAGATAGAACATTTATCAGCTAAAAGTATCAGGGGCAAGATAAGCAGCTATTTGCTGGAGGAAAGCAGGCAAACCAATGAAACTGCTTTTAGGATGCAAATGAAGAGACACGAACTTGCGGATTACCTCGGTATACCCAGGCCATCGCTATCACGGGAGATGACTATGATGAAAAAAGAGGGCATTATAGATTATGATGGTTCCTGGGTGCAGATTAATGATATTTTAACATTGGAAAGATCGATCGGATAACAATTATTGGTTGATTCCTTATTTCCGGCGAAAGATAAGTGAGCCAACTATAACAACGGCGATAACTACCCATAGAATTGAATGTCAATACCGTTGGGTAGTTAACCATTTACACTGGACAGGGTGCAGGTAGACCGCTTTCCATCCGGTAAAATTGCCTATTTTACATTTTTGCTGTTATCATTAAAAAAAGGAGCAGTATGTTTGTCCTGGCTCATACCGGGATTGCTTTAGGTGCGGCAGTGCTGATAGCCGGCGCCTTGAAAAAGAGTAATCTCTCAGAAAAAATTGAGGGTGGTGCTGTTGAGCCGCATCGGCGTTTTCTTAAACAAGTCCTGCCTCCGCTTATCCGTCCGGTGCGACGGATATCGTCGTGGTTAACCACTCTTGGGAAGTATGTAGATATAAGGTTGCTGTTTATAGGTGCCCTGCTGCCGGATATCATTGA
>DAOWJL010000041.1 GCA_030640385.1 Dehalococcoidia bacterium
AAGGCGCCGGTGTGGCGTGCCCTGTCCTACCTAGTGGGTGGCAAACTGGTGTCTTTTTTAGTTGCTATTGGCTGTTGTGTCGGGTTCTGGTTATGGAGGGGGCAAACGCCGGGCAAGATGCTGCTGGGGATAAAGCTGGTCAGTATAGATGCTTCAAATGTAACCATAAGCGTTGCCCTCCTGAGATATCTGGGTTACATCGTATCCGGCGCTGTTTTGTTTATCGGCTTTATCTGGATTGCCTTTGACAGCCGTAAACAGGGCTTCCACGACAAGATGGCTGATACCTACGTCGTCAGGATACCGGAAGCCCCCATCACCGCGCCGGTTACCAAAGCCAGTGTGGGGGGATAAGAGGGAGGATTAGAAGTATAATGGCTCAACTATATAACGTTTCTATAATAAATAAACACGATATATGGCTAAAGGAAGACGAGGAAAATCCTTGTAACTGGACAGTAATGGATAAAGATCAACTTGAGCAGCATCTCCAAAGAAAGATCAAGAGCAACGAAATTACTAAAGGCAGGGCTGTTATAGGATATAGTGATGTTTTATGGAATAAGTTTATCTAGTCGTTAAAAATGGTTTAGTTATGAAGAAAGAACATATTAGTTATTCTGAAGCTATTGAAAAGGTCTTATTAGCAAATAACTATGTTGCACCTCTAAGAATAATATATAAGGATATAGTAAAATATCGCCCCTTAACAGGATCAACTCCTTTTAAGGCAATCCAAGAAAGAGTGCAGAGAGACCCTAGATTTACTAGAATTGGATTAGGCATATACGCCTTAACCGATTATTTAAAACAATTACCAACTGCTCCAAAACCCCAAAGTAAAGAGCAAGAGAAAGAACAGACCCATTACTCAATTCAGGGTATGCTTCTGGAGATAGGTAATATGGAAGGATTCGATACCTATTCGCCAAATAAAAATGCAATCTTTGATAACAAACCTCTAACGCAGATAATGACGTTTACTGAGTTCCCAAACTTCACATATCCTAATATAATCCAATCAGTTAAATTTATAGATGTTCTGTGGTTTAATGATCAGGGTTTCCCTAAATTTACATTTGAAGTCGAAATTACGCCGCAATTTAGAAATTCTTTATTGAAATTCTGTGATTTAAGCGATTTCTACACTAATTTTTACATAATAACCGAAGCGAAAAATTAAGATAAATACCTTAGGGAAATTTCGAGGGCAGTTTTTAAAGGAATCAAGGGAAGGTGTTTTTTCAAAACTTGCGACCAAGTTCAAAATATGTATCTAAAATCACTTGAAAAGCAAAAAGTATCTGCTGGATTCTTCAATGACAGAAAAAGTTAGAGTTCGTTATGCCCCCAGCCCCACCGGCTTTCCGCATGTGGGTAATATAAGAACCGCCCTGTTTAACTGGCTGTTTGCCCGCCACCATAAGGGCAGCTTTATCGTCCGCATTGAGAATACAGACGTCGCCAGAACGGTGGAGGGGGCGGTGGAGGCTATCCTCGGCGGCCTGCGCTGGCTGGGGATGGACTGGGACGAGGGACCGGACGTGGGGGGCGATTATGGGCCTTACTTTCAATCGGAGCGGTTGAAACTTTACCAGGCTGCCGCCAAGCAACTGGTAGAGCAGGGGGATGCCTACTACTGCTACTGCACACCGGAGCGCCTGGATGAAATGCGGGCTGAACAAATCAGGCTCAAGCAGCCACCGGGCTACGACCGCCACTGTCGCCAGATATCGGCTACAAACAACGTCCTGAAGCTTATATCAGGCTCCAGGAGGGTAATCCGCTTCAGGACGCCGATGGAGAAGCAGACCACATTTACCGACTACATTCGTGGCGAGGTAACGTTTGAAAACGCCAAAATCGACGACTTTATCCTGTTAAAATCCGGCGGCTACCCTACCTATCATCTGGCCAGCATTGTTGATGACCACCTGATGCAGATAAGCCATATCCTGCGGGCTGAAGAATGGCTTTCCAGCACCCCCCGCCACCTGATGTTATATAAGGCACTTGGTTATAAGCTACCGCAGTTCGTTCACCTGCCTATGCTGCTGGGTGCCGATCGCTCCAAACTGAGCAAACGCCACGGAGCGGTGTCCATAACCGAATACCAGACACAGGGCTATCTACCGGAGGCGATGATGAACTTTCTGGCACTGCTGGGCTGGTCGCTTGATGATAAAACAGAAATAATATCCCGGAAAGATCTCATTGATAACTTCTCCCTGAAAAGGGTGAGCCAGACGGCGGCCATCTTCAACCGGGAAAAGCTGGACTGGATGAACGGTGTCTATATCCGTAATTTGAGTTCAGGAGACTTAACCCGGCGAGTAATCCCTTTCCTGGAAAGAGAACTGCCACCGGAGGTAAAGCGACCGATATCCGTTGAATATGTTGAGAAGATAATACCACTTATCCAGGAGAGGATTAAAAAACTGGAAGAGGTGGCCGGACTTACAGATTTCTTCTTCACCGGTGAACTTGACTACCAGCCCGACCTGCTGATAGTCAAGAAGATGAACCGGGAACTGGCTGGAAAAGCCCTGGAAACATCACTTTTAAAGCTCAGGAGGTTGCCCGCTTTTGACGAAGAATCCCTGGAAACGATGCTGCGGCCGCTGGCTGAAGAACTGGAACTGAAGACGGGGCAGCTATTCGGTACGCTGAGGGTAGCCGTTACCGGGCGTGCAGTAGCACCACCCCTGTTCCAGACAATGATAGCCCTGGGTAAAGAGCGCTGCATCAGCCGCATCAAGAGAGCCATCGCTATCCTCAAAGAAATGCCGGAAGAAACAGATAGCGAGTAGCACTCCTCTTAAATCTTTAAATTAACTTAAGGTTAAGGAATTTATTATCATCCTCACCCCCTTTATCCCCCTCTCCTTAAAAGTAGGGAAGGGGGAAATAGAAGAAGAGGGGCTTCGCCCCTCTTAAACACCCTGATAGGTGGAGTATAATTAGGAGGAGACATCATGGATAAAAAAGAGGTAGAGGGAAATAAATATTTAAGCACTAATTATCATCTTTAAAAAGACTTACCCAATCCTTCATATCTTGCTCAATGGCCTTAATTGTAAGTTCAGCAATCGGAACTTTAGCAAAATGTTGCGTATTCAAAGTCACTAAAATTGCTTTTTGTTGCCATGCAGTTGCTGCAATAAGGGCATCAGGAAATCCATGGGGATTTTTTACCCTTCCGAATACATTAGGATATTTTATGATAAGAGAGGCAGCTTTTTTTGCTGTTTCTTGACCGATAGTAACTGGAGGGACTCTGTCAAAAAAAAGTAGAGTGGCTTCCTCTTCATGAGGACGACATAGTATCAATATTTCCATATAGGTTATTGTGGATACACTTATTTCGCCTATCTGTTCAAGATAATCAAGCAAATCATTAGCGCGCTCATTATTTCGCAGATGCTGTATGATTATTCCAGTGTCAAGCAGAAAATCAAAGCTTTGTTGCAAACCCTTGCCAGCCACTACCTAACTCCTCTAACAATTCGTCATCACTTTCAGTTCGATCCGCCCAAATACCAGAGCTTGGTAGGTCGGCGAACCGACTTTTGAAAAAGCCCACTTCAGGTTCTGGCGCTGGTAGAATTCTATAAGTTGGCTCAAATACTCGCGGGTCATCCCCCTCCATAAATTGAGGAACCTTTTGGTACCAATCATAATCTTTTGAATAAATCGGAGCCATAACCATCTTAAATCCTCCTATGGGGCAGAAGAGCTTGGTTTTGGAGAAGGCACCTCACGTACATATAGCGGGTGTTCTATCTCCCTTTTCCCATCCAAGAAAGCAATTATTCTGTATAAGCCGGGAGCTTTAAGTGTTAGCCCAAAACCGAAGAAAATCTGATGCCCTTTTTGTTGAGTGACCTCGGCTATCATTTGCGGGCTGCTTGCAATCTTGTCTCCTAAAGAATCTTCTACCTTAAGCATAGCATTGTGAGTTCCCTCTCCCTTGATTGCGCAGTAGACCATAAAGCTAACATTGAACGGAAATTTAGCAGCACCAATTGTATCGAAAATGCCTATAACGTGTGTTCTTCCACGGTTATCTTGGAACGCGTCTTGAGCTACCAATAAAGCCGTGACTTGCGCTACCCGCTGCTGTTGTTTAGGCATTTGCCAGCCCCCGTACTATATTTACGTAAATACAGTATCATAGGCAAGAGAAGAAGTAAAGAGAGTAGTACCCAGTAACATCTCTATCTCTTGGTATACTGCGGTGCTTTGCGGGCGCGCTTTAAGCCGGGTTTCTGCCTCTCTTTAACCCGCGGGTCGCGGGTAAGCAACCCTTCCTGGCGCAGTAGAGGCCTGAAACTTTCTTTTTCCTGCAGTAAAGCACGGGCAATTCCGTGAGAAATGGCACCGCATTGTCCGGCTACACCACCACCGGCAATTTTGATTATGGCATCATATTTACCGACGGTATCGGTTACCAGCATTGGTTTTATTATCAGCTGGCGGTGCCGGATACGGTTAAACCTATCCTCATAGGGTATGCCATTTACCATAATGGCACCACTACCCGACATTAACCTTACCTGGGCAACCGCTTCCTTGCGCTTACCTGTCCCGTGAGAATAACCCTTCTTTTTCAATACTCCCTCACAAACTTCTTATCGAATTATTTACCGGTTCCTGTCTGAGCCAGGTGAGGATGAGAATCCCCGGCATATACCTTGAGTTTTTTTATCATGCTGTTACCCAGACGATTTTTAGGCAGCATCCCTTTGACGGCATGCTCAATCACCCGCTCCGGTTTCGTTTTTAACATCTCTTCCAGAGTAACTTTTCTCAAGTTACCGGGGTAGCCGGAATGCCGATAGTAGAGCTTTTGCTTCTCTTTATTGCCAGTTACATGGACCTTTCCGGCATTGATAACAACGACAAAGTCTCCGGTGTCCAGATGGCGGCTGAATATCGGTTTATGCTTACCCATAAGCAGTTTGGCAACTTCCGTCACCATCCGCCCCAGGACTTTTCCATTGGCATCAATAACATGCCAGTCTCGCTTTATCTCAGCAGCCTTAACGCTATAGGTTTTCAATATCATATTCCTCTAGTTTTTTCTTATAGGTTACCTTCACCAGAAAAAGGCCACGCGCAGGTGCCGCCGGCCCCGCCAGACCGATTTTCCTGGCTTCCATTATACTACGGAACTCGTTTACAGTCATCCTGCCCGACCCAACCCGGATAAGGGCACCGACCGTATTGCGCACCTGGTGGGGTAAGAAAGAGCCGGCTATTATATTAAAAATAACCATTTCCCCTTCCCTGTTAACCTCTGACTTGTAAATCCGACGCCTGGTGCTTTTTAATTCTACTCCCAGATTGCTGGCAAACGAGGCTAAATCATGCTCGCCAACGAGCGATTTAGCCGCCAGGTTCATAGCCTTAATATCCAGCTCCCCTCTTACCAGATGGGAATAGCCATCCCATAACGGAGAGCGTGTCGGGCTATTCAGAATATAGTATTTGTATTCACGGCTGATAGCCTGGCTCCTGACTCTGAAGGACTCACCTGTCCTGTAAGCCGCCCTCGCGGCAATATCATCCGGTAGATAGTAGTTCAAGCCGCTTACAAATGCCCGCTTTGCCAGCGATGACCTTGTCCTGAAGCTAACTATTTGTCCACGGGCATGAACACCAGTATCGGTCCGGCTGGCGGTTACCACCCGTATGCTATCACCGGTAAGTTTTTTCAGTGCTTTCTCTATTTCACCCTGTATGGTTGGCAGTTTCTTCTGCAGTTGAAAGCCATGGTAGCGGCTGCCATCGTATTCTAAGAGCAGCACAATCCTGGTAGTGTTTTCCACCAGCAGAGGGGTTTCAATATCTCCATCCGAGGACACCATTTTCCTGCTTGAAGATATATCCCGTATTGTTTTTACTCCGGTCAATGCCATTATGCCACCAGCTCCAGTTTAACCATGTCTGCCCCGTCCCCCAACCTGCGACCCAGTTTTGTGATGCGAGTATAACCACCGGGTCGTTCAGCATACCTTTGCGCAAGGTCGTTAAAAACCTTATCGACTACTTTTTTATCATAGATGAAGGCTAACAAACGGCGCCGTGCATCAAGCCCACCGTTTTTGCCCAGCGTAATCATCTTTTCTGCCATACCGCGTATTTCCTTGGCTTTGGCTTCGGTCGTCTTTATCTTTTCATAGGCAAGGAGCTCAGTCACCAGGTTACGAAATAAGGCTTTCCTGTGACCTGTAGACCTGCTCAAACTCCTGCCGGCTACTTTATGTCTCATGTTTTATTCCCATCATAATAGATAATATGCTTGCTGCAATTCCGGGCATTGCTTTAATCTTCTGCCTCCGGCTCTTTATCCCTCTCGTCCGATTTCTTGTTTTTTCCTTTCTTTTTTGTCTGATTATTGCTCTCGCTTAAACCGGGAGTAAAAGACAATCCTAGTGCTTCAAGCCTTTCATCTATTTCCTTCTTTGATTTCTGCCCGAAATTCCGCAGCGACATTAAATCATTTATATCAGTGCTTATAAGCTCACCAACCGTATTGATACCGCTACGTCTCAGGCAATTCATGGCTCTAACCGAAAGGTTCAGCTGCTCTACCGGCATATTGTATATATCGTCGGAGATGGTTGCACGCAATGCCTCTTTCTCCTCTGCAATCTGAGAAACCCGGCTGAAATCAACAAACGGCATTATCTGTTCAATCAGGATATTGGCGCTATTACTGATGGCATCCACCGGGGCTATAGTGCCGTTTGTCCGCACCTCCAGATATAAACGCTCGCGGCTGGTCTCCCGGCCGGCATGCGTCGGCTCAACTGTAAAATTAACCTGCCGCACCGGAGCGAAAATGGCATCCACCGGAATTGTGCCTGCCAATAGATTTTCACCCGATTCTGCAGGTCTATACCCCATCCCCATCTCAACGTCAAACTCTACATATAGTTCGGCTTCAGAAGAATCCAGTGTCGCCAGATAGAGATCAGGGTTGATAATTTCAAAATCAACCGACGGTTTGATATCGGCAGCGTGAATTTCGCCAGCACCCGCCTTCTCCAGTGTCAGTATACCTGGTGTATTGGAAAGAGATTTTATATTCAATGCCTTTACATTAAGCAAAAACTCAAGGACATCTTCCTTGACACCGGGAATCGGGGTGAATTCGTGTTGAATACCCTCAATTCGCATCCTTGTTACCGCAGCGCCGGTTAGATAACTGAGTAATATACGCCTCATAGCATTGCCGATAGTAGTGCCGAATCCCTTCTCCAGCGGCTCAATGAGAAAACGTCCGTAATTATCACTGCTATCAATACACTCTATATTTGGTATCGCTATACTAGACAATGCGACCTCCTTATAAACTACCGCGAATAGTGTTCAACAACAGAGGCGACATCGAACTTTATCTCAACATCGTCCGGGGTGGGTAGAGATAAAACCTGCCCGATAAGCTCCTGTTTATCCAGGCTTAGCCAGCCCGCTATAGCCTGGCCACCGATACTCTGAAGCCTCTGTTTATAATATTCGTTCTTTTTACTTCTTTCGTGCCAGGTAATGGTATCCCCTTCTTTTACCAGACAGGAAGGGATATCTGTTTTGCGTCCGTTGAGCATTATATGCCCGTGCTGAACCAGCTGGCGCGCTTGAGCACGTGAATCGGCGAAGCCAAATCTATAGATGACATTATCAAGCCGCCTTTCCAGCAAAACCAGTAAATTCTCTCCGGTAATGCCCGGCTGCCTCTCTGCTTCTGCAAAAAAGCGCCTGAATTGCCTTTCAAGCATGCCGTAGCTATGACGCACTTTCTGTTTTTCCCTGAGCTGCAAACCACGGTCAGAAATACGGCGACGGCGTCCCAGCTGTGGTCCCGGTGGCTTGGGGCGCTTATCCAGTGTGCACTTGGTGATGCACTTATCGCCCTTGAGCATTAGCTTATCACCACTGCGTCGGCATAACCGGCAAACTGCTCCTGTATATCTTGCCATATCTTCTCCTACACCCGCCTTCTCTTAGGCGGACGGCAACCATTATGCGGAATAGGCGTTACATCTCTTATACTTGTAATATAGAGCCCCGAACTCTGAAGAGCACGGATGGCAGCCTCGCGCCCGCTACCGGGTCCCTTGACAACCACCTCTATCTGTTTTAGCCCATGTTCCATCGCCTTGCGTGCGGCGTTACTTGCCGCCAGCTGCGCTGCATATGGCGTGCCCTTACGCGACCCCTTAAAACCAACCGTCCCCGAACTTGACCAGGCAAGAACATTGCCGTTGGGGTCAGTCAGGGTAACTATTGTATTGTTAAAGGTTGCCTGAATACAGGCTCTTCCCTGAGGAACGGACTTGCGTTCCCGTTTTCTTGCTTTTGTCTTTTTTTTCTGTGGCATTTACTACTCCCGTTTCTTACTTCTTAGCCGTGCCGCGTCTCTGCCCCCTACCGGCTACCGTCTTACGTGTACCGCGCTTGGTACGGGCATTCGTTCGCGTCCTCTGTCCTTTTACCGGCAAACTACGGCGGTGCCTTAAACCACGGTAGCTACCTATATCAATAAGTCGCTTTATATTTATATCTACTTCTCTGCGAAGCTCGCCCTCAATCCTGTACCCCTTGTCAATAAGCTCACGAAGGCGTTTGACCTCTTCTTCCGTCAGCTGTGATACCTTCGTATCGGCTTTAATACCTGCCTGCTCCAGTAACTTATGACTTGCAGTGCGGCCAATGCCATATATATACTGCAGTGAAACCCATACCTGTTTTTCTTTTGGAATATCTACTCCGGCAATACGTGCCATTCTAGCCTCCTAAAGGACATAAATCTAGCCCTGCCTCTGTTTGTGCTTCGGATTAGGGCAGATATTTCTGACCACCCCATGCCGTTTGACAATCTTGCATTTGTCACATATTTTTTTAACTGATGACCTGACCTTCATTTTAATTTATCTCTTTCCCAGCCAGCTATTTGAAGCGGTAGGTAATCCTGCCGCGACCAAGGTCATAAGGTGATAATTCTACCAGTACCCTGTCACCGGGTAAAACCCTTATATAGTGTACCCTTATTTTACCTGAAATATGAGCCAGCACTTTGTGCCCGTTGGCTAACTCAACGCGGAAGGTAGCGTTGCGTAACGCTTCAATTACCTTTCCCTCGACCTCAATAGCCTCCTTTTTTGGCATAATAAGCCCTCTTATACAGCAGTAAGCACCTCTGGCTTACTGTCAGTTATGGCAATTGTATGTTCAAAGTGCGCCGAAAGGCTACCGTCTGCGGTAGACACTGCCCATCCGTCGCTACCGACCCGTGTACGCCAATCGCCAATATTCACCATTGGTTCCAGGGCAAGCGTCATGCCCTTCTTCAATTCCGGACCCTCTCCCGGCCTGCCAAAGTTCGGTACCTTGGGCTCTTCATGCATCTGCCGGCCGATACCATGTCCGGTATATTCACGCACTACCGAGTAACCCCTCGATTCGGCGTAATGCTGAATAGCTATTGATATATCTCCCAGCCTGGCACCATTGCAGGCGGCATCGATACCAGCTTCCAGAGCACCCTCAGTAACTTCCACCAGCTTTCTTGCCTGCGGGCTTCCATTACCCATTATTGCCGATATGGCGGCATCACCCTGGAAGCCGTCATATATCGCCCCCAAGTCAAGTGAGACAATATCGCCCTCGTTTATAGTCCGCTCTCCGGGTATGCCGTGAACTATCTCATCGTTTATGGAGACGCACAGGTTCGCCGGGAAACCCCTGTAGCCTTTAAAAGAGGGCTTGGCTCCCATTCTTTCCAGTTCTCTGGCGGCAATGTTATCCAGCTCTTTTGTCTTCATTCCCACTCTCAGTTCTTTTTTCAGCACCTCAAGCACTGAAGCCACAATCCGACTGGCCTGCCGCATGGCAGCAATCTCGCGCTCGGATTTTATTATTATACTCATTTAGTAATAAACTCACGCTTGCGGAGGGCGCTGAGTATTTTTCCGGTAATAACCTCTACACTATCCTCCCCGTTGATTTTCAGCAGCTTACCCTGCTTTCGGTAGTATTCAATAACCGGCATCGTGTCCGTAAAATAGACGCCCAGCCGTTTTTTTATCGTCTCTTCGTTATCATCGACTCTCTGGTAGAGTTCGCCGCCGCAGAGTTTGCACTTTTCACCTTCCCCGGGTGGATTGTTGCCACTCTGGTGCGATGCCTGGCACTGGCGGCATGCCCACCTGCTTGTCAGGCGGCGAATAAGCTCCTCTTCCGATACTTCTATGTATAATGCTTTATCTATAGCCTTATCCTGCTCTTCCAAAGCATCGTCCAGCGCCTTAGCCTGCTTAATGTTGCGCGGGAACCCGTCCAGTACTACCCCGTCCTTGCAATCACCAGCCGTAAGACGCTGCAGTATCATCTGTATAGTTACCTCATCCGGTGCCAGCATCCCTTTGCTTATATAATCTTTAACTCTGGCACCCAGCTCATCGCCTCTCTCTACCGCCTGCCGGAATAATTCTCCGGATGCGATATGCGCCAGTTTCATCTCTTTAGCTATATTTTCTGCCTGTGTGCCTTTACCTGCCCCTGGAGCTCCCAGGATAATAATATACACCTTTATTCTCCTGATTCAAACCACTTCACTTAAATTCTTTATATCTATTTAAGGAAACCCTCATAGCGCCGCATTACCAGCTGGGCTTCCATCTGCTTCATTGTATCCAGCACAACGCCCACCACGATTAACATACCAAAGCTGGACATCTGTATTGTCTGGACATCCGTAATTTCACGGGCTATAAATGGCACTATTGCCACCAGCGCCAGAAAAAGCGCTCCACCCCAGGTTATGCGATTTATAACTCCATTCAGGTAACTCTCTGTTTGTTTACCAGGTCTTATTCCCGGTATAAAACCACCCTGACGCTGTAAAACACCAGGTAAATCCTGTTGTGCAAAAATCACCTTTGTATAAAAGAAGGCAAAACTGACCACCATCAGGAAAAACAATACCCAGTAGATAAACCCCAGAGGCAAATCCGTATTGGGGTTAAATATATTCTGGATATGGTTTGCAAAGTTGGGGTCAACCCCTGCCGGATTAGCAAAGTAACTGGCGACGATACCGGGGAATATAACCAGTGCCATAGCAAAGATAAGAGGTATCATGCCGGCAGTATTAACCCGCAGTGGAATGTGGGTTGAGCCTGATTGACGGTACATACGGCCCCCACGGAAGACGCTCTTTGCATACTGAACCGGGATACGGCGATGGGCTTCGGTGAAAATTACTATCAACAAGGTGATAGCCAGACCGATTATAATAAAAACTGCCAGGCCCATAATTTGGCCTTGCTCCCGGGCTAAAAAGCCCCGTCCTATCATTTCCGGTAGACCGGCGACGATACCGGCGAATATTATAATCGATATCCCGTTACCGATGCCGTATTGTGTAATCTGTTCTCCCAGCCAGATAAGAAACATGGTACCGGCTATCATAGCCAGAATTATAGCCGCCGTTGATAATGCATCGGTATTGGCGACTGCTCCCTGGCTCTGAAGCAGCGTCAGCTGCCCGTAACCGGCTAACCCAGCCAGTGGTATCACCAGCCAGTGAGTGATTAGATTTATACGGTTTCGCCCTGTCTCTCCTTCCTGAGATAGAGCCTGAAGCCTGGGGATAACAGGCGTCATCAACGTCATAATAATAGTAGCCGTTATATAAGGATACACCCCCATAGCAGCAATGCTGAAGTTTCTCAGGGCGCCACCGCTGAACATATCAAACATGCCCAGCAGGGCATTCTGGTCAAACATTTCCTGCAGGACTTCCGAATTGACACCGGGAAGAGGTACATGAGCTATCAGACGGAAGATAACCAGAATGCCAAAGGTGATAAGGATGCGGCGTCTCAGGTCAGGCAGATTAAAGGCATCAACCATTGCCTGTAGGAGCTTCGGTTTAGCCATGGCTAACCTCCACCGCCTTACCGCCGGCTGCCTCCAGCTTGGTTTTTGCCGCCGCCGAGAATTTATCAGCTCTTACCGTCAGCGGATGCTTTATATCTCCGTCAGCCAGTATTTTTAGCGGTAACTTTAATGATTTTACTACTCCGGCATTCAATAATGTTTCCGGAGTTACCTCGCTATTAGCTTCAAACATGTTAAGCGCATCCAGTTTAACAATTGTATACTCTTTGCGAAACATGCTGGTAAAACCCCTTTTACGAGGCAGGCGCTTTATTATCGGCAGCTGCCCGCCCTCAAAGCCGGGCCTCATCCTGTAACCGGAGCGAGACTTCTGCCCTTTACAGCCTCTACCGGAGTATGTGCCATGGCCGCTGCCATCGCCACGACCTACCCGCTTCCTGTCTTTCCTGGAGCCAGCCGGCGGCGATATCTCATGTTGTTCCACTAACCCGACTCCTCCACCTTTACAAGATGCCTCACCTTGATAATCATACCCCTGACCGATTGTGAGTCCTCCTGGTAAACACTATGATTTATCCGCTTCAAGCCGAGGGCTTTAAGCGTTTTTTTCTGGTCATTATCATAACCAATGCCACTTTTAACCTGTGTTATACGCAGTTTAGGCACTGGGTGTCTCCTCTGCTTCCTTTTTTATTCCCTTACGTTTAGCTATCTCTTCCTTCGGGTCTTTAAGCTGGCTGAGTCCGAGTATAGTCGCCTTGGCTACATTAATCTTACTGGAGCTGCCCAGCGATTTCGTAAGGATATCCTTTATTCCAGCCGCCTCAACCACCGCCCGAACACTGCCACCGGCGATTATACCGGTACCCGGCGCCGCCGGCTTAAGCAGAACCTTTGCCGCTCCATATTTTACCGTCGTTTCATATGGAATTGTATTATCCGCCATTTTCACTTTAATCAGGTTCTTTCTGGCAGCGGCACCGGCTTTATTTATAGCCTCCGGCACTTCATTTGATTTGCCGACACCTATACCGACATGACCATTACCGTCACCGACTACCACCAGGGCACTGAAGCTCAAGCGCCGGCCACCCTTCCCCACCTTTGATACACGATTGAGATAGACGAGCTTATCATTTAATAGCAATTCTGCCGGATCTATCTTGCTTTTTAAAAACTTTTTCGCCACTTTAGGTACCTTTCCTTAAAATTTCAGTCCACCCTTACGGGCTGCTTCAGCCAGCATTTTAGCCCTGCCGTGGTATTTGTAGCCACCACGGTCAAAAACGACCTGTTTTATTCCCATGCCCATAGCTCGCTTAGCTAAAAGCATTCCAACCAGCTCAGCCTGGGCTACCTTTTTCTTGCCGTTCATATCACCCTTTATCTCCGGGTCAATGGTTGATGCCGAGGCAAGCGTATGCCCCTGTGAGTCATCAATAATCTGGGCATATATATGCTGCAGGCTACGGAAAACACACATACGGGGCCTCGAATCTGTGCCACTTACCTTTTCCCTTACCCTGGCGTGCCTGCCATAACGGGCTATTCTCTTTTTATCCTTATCCACTATGCAGTTCCCCCGATAGCCTTACCCGCCTTGCCCGGTTTCAGGCGAACCACCTCCCCGGCATACCTTATACCCTTGCCCTTGTAGGCATCCGGTGGGCGGACAGCCCGAATCACAGCCGCCATCTGACCGACGGCTTCCTTGTCAATACCCTTAATTTTAATCTTATTCGTCCCTTCTATATCTATAGAAACGCCGGATGGCGGGGTCATCTCCACCAGGTGTGAATAACCAACTCGTAATACGATCTTGTCACCAGATTTCTCTGCTTTATAGCCGACGCCTACAATTTCAAGATCCTTTTCAAATCCCTGGCTAACCCCCTTTACCATATTGGCTATAAGGGTTCGTGTCAGCCCGTGCAGGGAGCGATGTTGCCGGCCATCACTGGGACGGCTGACCGTCAGTATGTTATCATCCAGTTTTATCTTCATATCCGGGTTGAATGAACGGCTAAGTTCTCCTTTGGTACCGGTTACGATAACCCTGTTCTTTTTTATATCTACCACTACACCCTGTGGTACATCTATTGGCGCTTTTCCTATTCTAGACATTTATTATTCCCAGTATTTTTTTACCATACGTAACACAGCATTTCGCCGCCGATTCCCTGGCGCCAGGCCTTATTGCCGGTCATAACACCCTTGGATGTAGACAGGATGGCAATACCCTGCCCGCCATATATGCGCGGTATTTCGTTACGCTGAGCATACACCCTCAGCCCGGGTTTGCTCACCCGCTTCAACCCGGAGATAATCGGCTGGTTTGTCTCATCATACCTTAAGATGATCTTGATCTGCCGATGCGGCTGGTTACCCAGTACCTCATAATCGGCGATGAAGCACTCCTGCCTCAGGATTTTAGCGATATAAAGCTTCATCCTTGAAGCCGGCACCAGCACACTATCATGCCTTGCCATAATAGCATTGCGTATTCTTGTCAACATATCCGCTATTGGATCCGTAACACCCATTATTCTCAATCCTATTTTATATTTATATTTTTTGCCGGTCTACCAACTACCAGCTGGATTTTCTAACACCCGGAATCTGCCCATCAAGGGCTAGCTTCCGAAAGCAGATACGGCACAGGCCAAATATGCGCATATAGGCGCGAGGCCGACCGCACAACCGACAGCGGTTATGCTGTTGAACCTTATACTTTGCTGGCCGCTCAGACTTTACGATTTTCGATTTCTTTGCCATTCCTACCTCAATCTTTACTGAAGGGCATTCCCATAAGCTCCAGCAGATGTCTGGCTTCATCATCTGTTTTGGCGGTAGTAACGATACAGACCTCAAAGCCCCGCAACTTATCAAGCTTATCATAATCTATCTCAGGGAAAACAGATTGTTCCTTGATGCCCAGTGTATAATTGCCGCAACCATCCAGGGCATTCGGAGAAACCCCCCTAAACTCCCGGATACGGGGCAGGACAACGTTCATCAACCTATCAATGAATTCATACATCCTCTCCCCCCGCAGTGTAACCTTTAAACCAACGGGCATCCCCTCTCTTAATTTAAAAGCAGAGATAGACTTCTTGGAGCGGGTTGTTATCGGATGCTGTCCTGAAATAGTCACTATATCACCCTCGGCTGCCTCCAGGGCTTTTGCATTTTGAATAGCCTCTCCGACGCCGATATTGATCACAACCTTCTCCATTTGTGGTACCTGCATTACGTTTTTATAGCCGTAACGCTCTATCATCCCGGGGACAATCTCTTCTTTATACACTTCCTTGAGCCTTGACATCTAATCAATTACCTCCTGGCAGACCCTACAGAAGCGGACCTTCTTACCGTCCTCCAGAAAACGAAAGCCAAGCCGGGTGGGTTTATTGCACTTATCACACAGGAGCATCACCTTGGATATATGCACTGGTGCCTCCAATTCTATTACTCCGGCTTGCCTTGCCTGACGTGTTGCCTTGGTGTGCCTCTTTATAAAGTTGATACCTTCTACAATCAACGTTTCGTCCTTGGGATGGGCAATACGGACCTTGCCTTTTTTGCCTTTATCCTTGCCGGATATCACCATTACCGTATCGTTTTTTCTTATAATCATAATATCAATCGTATTTTTATTATTTAATCCTTCTTTACAAAACCTCGGGTGCCAGCGAAATAATCTTCGTATAATTCTTATCCCTCAATTCCCTGGCTACCGGCCCGAATATTCTTGTCCCTTTTGGATTATTTTTCTCATCAAGAATAACAGCTGCATTTTCATCAAACCTGATATAGGAGCCATCGGGGCGCCGGTATTTGCGGGCACAGCGTACAATCACTGCCCGCACAACCTCTTTCTTCTTTACCACCCCATCAGGAGTCGCCTTCTTAACCGATGCCACGATAACATCGCCGATATGGGCGAATTTACGCCTGGTACCACCGGGGACATTTATACACATAATCTGCCGGGCGCCGGTATTATCAGCTACTTTAAGTCTGGTATAGGTTTGAATCATATCTGTTTATCTCTCCCTTAGACTACTTCCTGGGGTTTAACCTCAACCATTTCTTGCCGCGTTATTATCTCGTCTACCCGCCATCTTTTCTGCCGGGACAAAGGTCTCGTTTCTATAATTCTTACTTTATCTCCCACCCGGCACTTGTTATTCTCGTCATGGGCTTTATATCTAACAACCCTTTTAAAGGTCTTTTTGTACAGCGGATGGCGTTTTAACGTTTCCACGGCGACAACCACAGTCTTTTCCATCTTGTCGCTGACAACATGACCGATTCTGGTTTTTCTCTTCTCCTCCATATATTTAAACCTGCCTTTTCTCCAGTTGCCGCTGGCGAATCTCTGTCTTTATACGAGCAATTGTCTTTTTTACGTTTGGTATATCGCGGTGGTTTTTCAACTGCTTTGTAGCGGCGCTAAAGCGTAGGTCAAAATACTCCTTTTGAGCCGTCTCCACTTGCTTAATCAACTCCTCGTCACTGAGGGCTCTTACTTCTTTAGCCTTCAACTGATGTCATCTCCCTCTTTGAAGAAACTCCACCAACCGCCACAACCGATTCTCTGACCACGAATCTGGTATCAATGGGCAATTTATGCGCAGCCAGACGCATCGCTTCCTTGGCTGTTTCGTAGTCCACGCCACTTAATTCAAACAGGATTTTACCTCGCCTGACTACGGCTACCCAGTGGTCAGGGGCGCCCTTGCCGCTGCCCATTCTGGTTTCTGCCGCCTTCTTGGTAACCGGTTTGTCCGGGAAAACACGTATCCATACTTTACCGCCACGGCGCATATAGCGCACAATAGCTCGACGTGCAGCTTCAATCTGACGGCTCGTCATCCAGACTGTTTCCAGTGCCTTTAGACCATAATCGCCAAAGTTAATCTCCGCCCCCGCCTGGGCTGCACCCCGGCGGTGCCCCTTATGACTCTTTCTGTATTTTACCCGCTTCGGTTGTAACATCCGTCTTTTCTTCCTTTATTTCTTCCACCGTGCTAGTCGGTGCAGCTTTATCTACTTTCTTCCTTGCAACCTTTTTCTTTGTCTCTTTTGTTTCAACCTTTTTTTCTTTGGTCGCTTTCTTAGCTTTCGGCTTAGCCTCTTTCTTTTCGATAGCTTCCTCTTCTACCGGTTTTTCTCCCTCTGCTTCAGCCACCGGTTTCTTTCTGGTTACTTTCTTGGCTTTCGGTTTAGCCTCTTTTTCCTTTTCGGCAGCCGGGGCTGCTTCCTTCTTTTCGACAGCTTTCTCTTCTACCGGCTTTTCTTCTTTGGCTGCTGTTTCTGTTTCTGCAATCACTTCAACCGCCGGTTCAATAGCCATCTCTTCAACCATTTCTTCAGCTTCCGGCAGGATATCGCCTCTGTATATCCAGACTTTTACCCCGATTTTCCCCAGAGTTGTATTTGCCTCTGTAAAGCCATAATCAATATCGGCTCGCAGCGTATGTAACGGCACCCGCCCCTGGTGCATCATCTGCCGGCGAGCTATCTCAGCACCGCCCAGCCTTCCGGAGCAGGTTATTCTCATCCCCTTGGCACCAGCCTGCATGGTACGGAATAAAGCCTGCTTCATTGCCCTGCGGTAGGCAATACGGCGTTCCATTTGCTCGGCTACCACCCTGGCTACCAGATAGGCATCCATCTCTGGCTGACGAATTTCCTGTATGTTTAACTGAATCCTATTACCGATAAGTTCCTCAAGGTAATGGCGGGTTTCATCAACCCGCTGCCCGCCGCGGCCGATAACAATTCCGGGGCGGGAAGTATATATGGTTATCGTTACCCTGTTTGCCTGTCGCTCTATTTCCACCAAGGATACTCCGGCTTCGGCATACCTTGAGCGAATAGCCTTCCTGATCTTTACATCTTCCTGGATATACTCAGAATAGTGCTTATCGGCATACCATTTAGCCTGCCAGTCTTTTATGATACCTATTCTGAATCCCAGCGGATGAACCTTGCGCCCCATTAAACCTCCTGCTCGTCAACAATAACTGTAATATGGCTAGAACGTTTTATTATCCGGTTCGCCCGTCCTCTAGCCCGTGGACGAAACCTCTTCATACTTTTCGCCTCATCGGCATATATTGTTACTATCTTCAAATTTGCAGGTGTCATCTGGAAGTTGTTCTCGGCATTAGCCGCCGCCGATTTCACCGCCTTGGCTACCACGAGCGCCAGTGGCGATGGTGAATATTTTAGTATAATCAAGGCATCATCAACCTTTTTACCCCGCACCATATCCACCAGCAGGCGGATCTTCTGCGAAGATATACCCGTATCTTTAGCTACTGCTCTAACTTCCATCCTCAACCTTAATACAGCCAGAAAATTGAAGGCTGGTTAGCCCTTTTTCACCTGGCTATCTTTTCTCCTTTGGTTACATGCCCCCTGAAGGTTCTTGTAATGGCGAACTCCCCAAGCTTGTGGCCAACCATATTCTCGGTGATAAAGATGGGTACATGCCGACGGCCATCATGCACCCCTATATTAAGCCCTACCATCTGCGGCAGTATGGTGCACGAACGCGCCCAGGTCTTTATAACCACCTTCTCTTTAGAAGCCCTTGCCTTTTCAACCTTTGCCAGCAGTTTAGCATTAACCGCCGGTCCCTTTTTTATTGACCTTGACATTTTATTTATTTACCCCTGCGTTTAACAATAAGCCTATCCGAAGCTTTCGGTTTGCGTGTTTTATAACCCAGTGCCGGTTTGCCCCAGGGTGTCTTCGGTCCCGGCATACCTATCGGCGACCTACCTTCACCGCCGCCGTGGGGGTGGTCATTCGGGTTCATCGCTGAGCCCCTCACCTGCGGCCGCCGACCCAGCCATCGTATTCTGCCTGCTTTACCCATTTTTATATTCTGGTGTTCAACATTGCCCACCTGTCCTAAGGTAGCCATACAATCACTGCGGACACGGCGCATCTCACCCGATGGCAGACGAATAAGGGTATGTTCACCCTCCTTTGCCATAAGCTGCGCCACTCCACCGGCGCTGCGGACCATCTGTGCTCCCTTGCCTTTTTCCATCTCTATATTGTGAATCAACGTGCCGCTCGGCATTTGCCCCAGGGCCATGGCGTTACCTGGCTTTAATTCGGCGTTTTCACCTGATTCTATGGTATCTCCAACATTTAGTCCCTGAGGGGACAGAATGTAGCGCTTTTCGCCATCAACATAGTAAATAAGGGCGATATTCGCTGAGCGGTTGGGGTCATATTCAATTGCCGCCACACTGCCGGGAATACCATATTTCTCACGCTTAAAATCAATAATACGCAGCCGGCGCTTGGCGCCTCCGCCACGGTGCCTGACGCTTATTCTTCCCTGATTATTACGCCCGGCATTCTTCTTCAACGGTTTAAGCAGGGATTTTTCCGGCTTGCTCTTCGTAATTTCTGCAAATGTCGAGCCGGTCATACCCCGTCTGCCGGGTGAAGTCGGACGATATGTCTTCAGTGCCATTACTTACAATAACTCCTCTTCAGAGGATATTATACTCCCTCAAATAGTTCTATTTTATCACCCGTTTTAAGGGTAACAATTGCTTTTTTCCAGGGAGCTGTTAATATCTGGTGCCTGCCCATACGACGCTGTTTGCCGTGCACCGTTATTATATTGACTGCGGTTACATCCACTTTAAAGGATTTCTCCACGGCCTGTTTAATCTGATTCTTATTGGCTTCATCTGCCACCTCAAAGACATATTTACCCAGAGCCTGAAGCTGCGAATTCTTCTCCGTTATCAGTGGACGGTGTAATACCTGGTAGACATGCATAAGCTTAAGCCGCCTCCTTGCCCCACATTTTTTCAACCTGCCGTACTGCGTCCTCGGTTATCAGCAGCAGCTTATGCCTGGTAATATCAACTACATTAAGCAGCCTTGATGGAATCGTTGCAACACCGGGTATATTACGCGCCGACTTAATTACATTTTCCATCGGCTCGCTGGTAGCAATAATTGCCGAGGATTCCACTCCCAGTGCGGCAAACAATTTTACAATTTCTTTTGTTCTTGGCTCATCAATCTTCAATTCTTCAAGGACCATCATTTCTTTTTCTTTTGCCTTGGCCGACAGGACACATCTCAATGCCAGCTGACGCATCTTCTTTGGCATCGACTGGCGATAGCTCCTTGGCTTTGGCCCAAAGGTGACACCACCGCCACGGCGCAATGGCGACCTTACACTACCCGCCCGTGCTCGCCCGGTATGCTTCTGCCTATACATCTTCTGCTTGCTGCCGGCAACCTCGCTGCGTGTCTTTGTGCTGGCAGTTCCCTGGCGGGCATTAGCCAGCTGCCTCACC
>DAOWJL010000039.1 GCA_030640385.1 Dehalococcoidia bacterium
CCCTCCTCGGCCGTCTGTTTAACTTCAACCTGATATGCCTTATCGGCGGACTTATCCAGATTGGTGTGGCTAATCTGCTGGCTATTACCCTCGGACTTTACGACCTTATCGCCATACTGCTGGCCATCATCGTGGCGACTTTATGGAATTATCTGGTTAACAACTGGTGGACATGGAGACATTAGATAAAATACTAAACTGGTTATACCGCTGGCAGTACAGCGGCCTTTTTCTGCTGCTGATTATTGTTCTTGTATTGCATTTCACTATCATTATGCAGCCCAACGAACCCCTCTTTGACGAGATACACTATATTGAGGACGGCAGGCTTATTATCGATGGTGATGGTACCAATCGCATGGAACACCCTCCCCTGGGCAAGCTGATAATAGTCGGCGGTATGCATCTTTTCGGCGATAATCCGCTAGGCTGGCGCTTTTTCTCTGTTATATTTAGCGCCGCCGGCATCGTATTTATGTACCTCATCTGCCGCCGGCTTAACCTTTCCAAAAAGGTTTCCTATCTGGCTACATTCCTGCTGGCAATAGAGAACCTCAGCTTCGTCCAGGGTGGTATAGCCATGCTTGATGTCTTCAGTATTACCCTTATGCTGGCTTCCTTCTGGCTCTATTTGAAAGAGAGATATGTAATGTCCGGGGTAGCAGTAGGTTTAAGCGTCCTGACCAAGTTGAGCGGAGCTTTAGGCATCGTGGTAATAGGGCTGCACTGGTTCCTGACGGTAGGCTATGCCGAAATCTGGAGCCTGCTAAGTTCCCTGTTCCGTTTCCTGTCCAGACGCAGACGCATATGGCATTTCCTGCTTCAGTTTTTTACATTTATAAAGAACAACTTTCGCTTTGCCCTGCTGGCACTGGCTGCCCCTGTCACCTTTGTCGCCCTGATGCCTCTATTCGATTATGTAATCTGGGGGGAATGGCTTAATCCGATTTCGCAGATAGATAGAATGCTGAGTGATACCGGTAGTATAATCTTTACCCCTGATTACCCGGAGGCAAACAGCATCGCCACCAGACCCTGGGAATGGTTATTGCCCATCTGGTATGGCAAGTTACACTGGGCGCATTTTGTTCTACCGTACTGGTTTACCCCTCCCCCCCGCTTCCTGGGTATGATAAGCCCCACAATTACGGTACTTATCATACCACTGGTCATTTATATAATCTACCGGGCGATAAAGGGTAAGGCAGATGCCCTGTTCCCCTTCTCCTGGTTTCTGGGTACTTATCTGATATGGATACCTGCCAGCCTCATCACCGACCGCGTCAGCTATCTTTTTTATTTTTACCCGACCATCGGCGCTATCTGCATCGGCCTGGCTGTAGCCATTTTTAAGCTGATGGATTTAGCCAGAGAACGCCAGGAAAGCAAACTCAGGTGGTATTTAGCAGTTCTTATACCGCTCTATCTGCTGGTTCATGTATATGTCTTTATTAGTATCGGGCCATTTTCTATCGGTCAGGCAACGCTACCTTATATCGGCATCAGCATAACACCGGAATCTATCTGGTGGGCAATACCCCTCTGCTTACTGCTTTATCTATTCACATTACGCTACCTTGGTATAATCAAGTGGTTCGGCTTAGGCGATAGTCTCTCCCCAACTGAAAATCAGATTGATATTGAGGATGACAGCTTCATCCCGGTTGAAAATCAGGTTGATATTGAGGCTGACAGCCTCGCCCCGGCTGATAATCGGGTTGATAAGCCACCTGAACAAGAGTAAAATAGAGTTAGTTCTTACTCTTGTTCCGCAAAGGATGGTAATGAGTTCTTTAAGCAAAACCGACCCTGAAATCAGCCGAGCCATTGATTTAGAAGGGAAACGTCAAAGGGAAACCGTAAACCTTATCGCTTCTGAAAACTATACCAGCCGGGCGGTGCTTGAAGCTCAGGGCTCCGCCCTGACAGATAAATACGCCGAGGGTTATCCGGGGCAGCGCTACTACGGCGGCTGTGAGAATATGGACACCATAGAAAAGCTGGCTATAGAGCGTGCCAAGAAAATCTTTCACACCGCTCATGCCAACGTTCAGCCCCACAGCGGAGCACAGGCTAACATGGCTGCCTATTATGTCCTTCTTGGCTATGGTGATACAGTGCTGGGCATGGACCTGGCTCACGGTGGGCATCTTACCCATGGTTCAAAGGTGAATTTCTCCGGTAAATCATATAACTTCATAACCTACGGTCTTGACCCGGAAACGGAAAGAATCGACTACGAGCAGATAGAGAAGCTTGCCCTGAAACACAAACCCAGGTTGATTGTCGCCGGTGCTAGCGCCTACCCCAGGATTATTGATTTTGAACGTTTCCATCGCATTGCCGAAAAAGCAGGTGCTTTATTAATGGCTGATATAGCCCACATCGCCGGCATGGTGGCTGCCGGTATTCACCCCACCCCGGTGCCCTACGCCGCCGTAGTAACCTCAACCACCCACAAGACGCTGCGGGGGCCGCGCGGTGGCTTTATCCTGTGCGATAAGGAGCTGGCTTCGGCGATAGATGCCGCCGTCTTCCCCGGGATGCAGGGGGGACCGCTGATGCATATTATCGCCGCCAAGGCGGTCGCTTTTAAGGAAGCCCTGCAACCGGATTTCGTCAGCTACCAGCAGGCGATACTGGAAAATGCCCTTATGCTGGCGACCGAGCTCAAGCAGCTGGGATTGAAATTGATATCGGGTGGTACGGATACCCACCTGATTCTGGTTGACCTTGCCGAAACCGGCATTACCGGCAAACAGGCCGAAGAGGCCCTTGGAAACGCCGGAATTGTTGTTAACCGCAATACTGTTCCCTTTACCAATACCCATTCGCCAAAGACAGCTGGCGGTATCCGCCTGGGAACGCCGGCGGTGACTTCCCGCGGTTTCGGAGTAAAAGAGATGAAGCACATCGCCGCTTTAATTGTAAAAATAATCAGCCATATTGACGATCTGAATGTTCAACAGCAGGTAAGGGAAGAGGTCGCCCAGATGTACCAGCTCTTCCCGGTGCCGGGTATCGACAACCAGGATTATATTTAAGGGGGAAAACTGATGGATGAATTAAAGGTGTTCAATGGTAATGCCAATCCCTCTCTGGCGAGGGCGGTTACCGAGTATTTGAAAATACCGCTGGGTAAATGCGAGGTCTTCCAGTTCAGCAACGAGAACATTTTCGTCCGCATCCTAGAAAACGTGCGCTCACGTGATACTTTTGTCATCCAGCCCATCTCTTCCCCGGTCAACAACAACCTTGTCGAGCTGCTTATTATGATTGATGCCCTGAAGAGGGCATCGGCAGGGCGCATTACAGCCGTCGTGCCTTACTATGGCTACGGTCGCACAGATAAAAAAGACCAGCCCAGAGTCCCGATAACGGCACGCCTGATAGCCGACATGCTGACCGTAGCCGGGGCTAACCGCCTGCTGACTGTTGACCTGCACGCAGAACAGATACAGGGCTTTTTCAATATACCGGTTGATGAGCTTACTGCCTTAAACATCCTGAGTAACTACTTTAAGCAGAAAAAGCTGAACGACCTTGTCGTTGTTGCCACCGATATCGGCATAAGCAAGAAGGCGAGAGACCTGGCAAACAAACTCAATACACCGCTGGCAATTATGGAAAAGAGGCGCATCGGCAATAAGGACCAGATAGAGACGCTGAATGTTATCGGTGAAGTTGAAGGTAGAATAGCCCTTACCGTTGATGATGAAATAGACACCGCCGGCTCCCTGGTAAACACCGTCACCATCCTGATAGAGCGGGGAGCCAGAGAAGTATATGCCTGCTGTACGCACGCGGTGTTCTCCGGGCAGGCTATTCAGAGAATAGCCGCATCTCCGGTAAAAGAGGTGGTGGTTACTGATACCATACCGCTAAATGGTGACAAAAAGATAGATAAAATTACCGTTCTGCCCATAGCATCGCTACTGGGCGAGGCCATCAATCGTATCCATACCGGGCAATCGGTCGGGGCTCTCTTTGAGTAACCAGCGGAAGATGATTGAGGTGTATTCAGCTAACGGCGACCTGGAAGCGCAGGTAATAAAGGGGTTGCTGGAGAGCCACGGCATAACCTGCCTGCTCCAGCCCTATGCCGTCA
The DNA here is from genome assembly GCA_030640385.1 of Dehalococcoidia bacterium. GTDB lineage: Bacteria > Chloroflexota > Dehalococcoidia > Dehalococcoidales. Next base: position 4,109 of record DAOWJL010000039.1, read on the forward strand.
GCTCTTTACAGAATATAATCGTTCCCGGCATAGGCGGTGTCAGGGTTCTGGTCCCGGAAAAGGAAGCCGATGAAGCCAGGGGGTTAATCAGGACAAACGACAATGTTTAAGTGGCTGGGTGGACTAAGGGATTCCAACGAAAGAGAATTGAACCGGCTGGAGCCGATAATCAACCGCATAAATGAGCTTGAAAGCGAAATCAAGAAGCTCACCGATGCCCAACTGCGGTCAAAGACAGACGAGTTCAAGGAGCGGCTTAAAGACGGTATTTCGCTCGATGAGTTACTGCCGGAAGCCTTCGCAACCGTCCGTGAGGCAGCCCGGCGAGCGATGGGACAGCGTCATTTTGATGTGCAGCTGATGGGTGGCATCGTCCTCCACCAGGGTAAGATCGCCGAGATGAAAACCGGCGAGGGTAAGACGCTGGTCGCCACGCTGCCCCTCTACCTCAACTCGCTTACCGATAAGGGCTGCCACCTGGTAACCGTCAATGACTACCTGGCGCGCAGAGACCCCTACTGGATGGGACCCATTTACCATGCACTGGGAGTCAGTGTCGCCAGCATCTTCCCGATGCAGAACCCGGATGAACCAATGCCTTCCCGTCTCTACGATCCGGAATACGATTCCGGCAAGGAAACTGACCCCTGGCGTCATTTCCGTCCCATTCCCCGCAAGGAGGCTTACCAGGCGGATATCACCTATGGCACTTCCAGCGAATTCGGCTTCGACTATTTACGGGATAACATGGCTATCGATATATCGCGCTATGTCCAGCGCCCGCTTAATTATGCCATCGATGACGAGGTTGATAACCTGCTCATAGACGAGGCACGCACACCGCTTATCATCAGCGCCCCCGATGTAGAGGCAGGCAAAAAATACCAGATATTCGCCCGCATCATCCAGCGCCTCAGGCCGGGGATTGACTACGAGGTCAAGATAAAGGAACGCAACGCCGAGCTTAACGATGAGGGCTTCGCCAATATGGAAAGGCTGCTCCAGCGCGAGGGAGTGCTGAAGTCAGCCAGCCTCTACGACCCGGAAAGCGCCGACCTCATGCGCCATATGAGAAATGCCCTCACCGCCAGGGAATTCTATAAAAAAGACCAGCAATATGTCGTTAAAGATGGTCAGGTTATAATCGTTGATGAGTTCACCGGGCGTATGATGTATGGTCGGCGCTATTCGGAAGGCCTGCACCAGGCGATAGAAGCCAAGGAGCATGTCAAGATTCAGCAAGAAAGCCGAACCTTTGCCACCGTCACCATCCAGAACTATTTCCGCATGTATGATAAGCTGGCCGGCATGACCGGCACCGCCCTAACCGAAGCCGAGGAGTTCCACAAGATATATAAACTTGAGGTAATGGTCATCCCTACCAACAAGCCAATGATAAGGCAGGACCATCCGGACTGGATTTACAAAGACGAGGAATCCAAGTTCAGGGCGGTAGTCAACGAGATTGAACAGGTGTATAAAGAGGGGCGCCCTGTGCTTGTCGGCACGGTATCTATTGATAAATCAGAGAAATTAAGCCATATGCTCAATATGAGAGGCATTAAACACAATGTACTAAACGCTAAGGAACATACTAGAGAAGCCAACATTATCGCCCAGGCCGGTGAGCCGGGAGCCATCACCGTAGCCACCAACATGGCCGGGCGTGGCGTTGATATCGTGCTTGGTGGCAGGGAGCCGGAAAACGGCGATAATCAAGAGTGGCAGCAGAAACACAACAGGGTAATCGAGCTTGGCGGGCTGCATGTCATCGGCACCGAGCGCCACGAATCACGCCGTATCGATAACCAGCTACGGGGTAGAGCCGGCCGCCAGGGAGACCCGGGCAGCTCCCGCTTCTATGTCTCCCTTGGAGATGACATCATACGCCGCTTCGGCGGTGACCGCATCCGGGGCGTGATGGACTGGGCTGGCTTTGACGAAAACACCCCTATCGAAAACAAACTGGTCAACCGCACCATTGAAGGCGCCCAGACACGAGTCGAGGGCTACCACTTCGATATGCGCAAACACCTCGTTGAATACGACGATGTCATCAACAAGCAGCGCGAGGTCATCTATGGCGAGCGCAGGAAGATTATAAGCGGCACCGACCTTAAGACAAACATCCTGTCCCTGGTCAGTGACGAAATTAGAAACAGCGTGGCTGCCCATCTTTCAGATGATGAAAATGAACAGGCTATGGAAAACCTGCTTACCGATGTAACCACCGTCTTCCCCCTGCCCCCGGAAATAAACGCCAAGGCTTTATCACAGATGAAACCGGAGCAGGTGAAAGACAGGCTTATAGAGTATGCCGGCGCACTCTATGATAAAAGGGAAGAGGAGATGGAGCCGGATAAAATGAGGATACTGGAGCGGCTGGTGATGCTGCGCACCATTGACAGCCTGTGGGTGGAGCATTTAACGGCGATTGATTATATGCGCCAGGGGATAGGATTACAGGCTGTAGCCCAGCAGAACCCGCTGGTAGCCTACAAGCGAAAAAGCCACGAGATGTTCCAGGAGCTGATGGCGACTATCCAGCATAACGTGGTGCATACCATATACCGCATGGGCATTAAAAAAGGAGCCCCACCACCACGCCCGGCGCCTTCTGCCGCTATTGCCCCCGGAAGCGGCGGGGCAAAAACACCCAGAGCAGCCGGTAAAAAGATCGGCAGAAACGACCCCTGCCCCTGCGGCAGCGGCAAGAAATACAAAAAATGCTGCGGAAGGTGAGGAGGAGTTAAATGGAAATGATATTGGGAGTAACCACATGTGATAAATGTGATGAACCTATGAAAACAGGGCAAAAGATTGTTACAATAGGTTTAAGCAACGTTACTAAGGCAAACAGCGAAATAAAAACGCCAGAGCCAGAAATAAGATATGCTTGCCACCTTGACTGCTGGTGTGGCGTAGAGGTGGATTACTGATAATTGCAATAAAGTGCTATGGGAAGTGAGTTGGAAAAAGATGAATTATTGGCTTGTGGTAGGTGCTAAAAAGAATTGGATTACAGCATTCAATTATAAAAACATCTGGGGATTAAAAAATACACAACGTCATTTGTGGGAACATCTTAATGAAGATGATAAAGCTATATTCTATGTCACTAGTCCAGTTAGCGGTATCATTGGGCACGGTATTGTAAAAACGAAATTTATACAGGATAAACCACTATGACCTGAAGAAATAGAAAGGAATGAAGTTATTTGGCCTCTAAGATTTGATTTTAATATAACTTCATGCTTACCACTGGAAGAGTGGAAATCTCGAAAACTAATCTCCGAATCAATATGGCCTAGGGCAGGTTTTCAATTTCTTAGCGAAACTATAGGTCAAGATTTAGTATCTAAGCTAGAAAATACTCAATATGATACGCCTCTTCAAAAAACACCTGTTGTTTCAGAAGGGCACATACAATTTATATCTAAACATGATAAAGGCAAAACTGCAATTCCTTCACACGATGAACTGCAAAGAAAACTGGTTGAAATTGGAAGTATCCAAGGTTATCTTACTCAAAAAGAATATCCTTTCGATATTGGAAGATTAGACGTCGTATGGAGAAGGGTTTTAAATTCCGTGCCTACATATGTATTTGAAGTACAAATTGGGGGAGATATATATCACGCTCTTGCTAAGTTAAAACATGCCTTTGACCTATGGAATAGCCACATTTTCCTTATTTCATCTAAAGCAGATATTGATAAAGCAGAGAATCTACTTTCTGGTACATTTCACGAGATTAAAAACAGGATTAAGTTAATAGATTTGAACAAGGTAGAAGAGCTCTATAAACGTAAAAAATCTTATTTCGACTTCGAAAATGACCTCGGTATTGTTACCTAATCTAAGGAATACTCCCAATGAAAACTAAACTCCAAACAAAAACCGCCCCCCTCGTCTCGCCGGAAGATAAGGTTATAAAGCAGCTCAGGGAGGATATTACCAACGGTAAGCACTGGTATATTGCCCTGCTGGAGGCTGTCGGGCGGTGGGAGGTGGCTGAGGAGGTGGTGGATGGGCGAAGCTATAAATACCTCATCGACGGCGAAGCCTTTGACTTGCTGCTGCTGGCAGAGCGTCTTTGCCGGGCGGTGGATAACCTGCTGCCCGAAAATGAGAAGGTAGCCCTCCTCTTCCACGGCAAGCCGCCGTTGGAGCTTAGCGCAGACGAGCTCAAGAAGCTGATCAGCAGCCAGAAGTACCGGCAATACCTCAACTACTTCTATGGCATCACCGCCGAGGAAGCCCTGCTTCTGGCAGTTGAGGACGAGGTACGCAAGGAAAGGCATGCCCTGGGAAGGAATAATGAACAGGAAATAGCCGATGAAGCTTATCGTCGTATATACGGCACCACCCAGCAGGAGCTGCTCAGGCTTTTCAGACGGGAAAAGGGCTATCGCCGAAGCCGGTCCATGAGCCTGACAGAGCTTAAAGAGTTCACCTACTGGCTTTTCAGGTATCGCCTGAGGCACTGCGAGAAGGCGAGGATTGGCAGCGATACCAGAAAAGCTCTTAAATGGCTGAAAAGGAATGCCGGCTCTTCATCCAGATAGGTATTTAGATAAGGGAATAGAGTTACTTGCTTCACAAGCTATTGACACCTTTCACTGCACTATGTAGAATTAGCCGATTGACACTTCTGGAAAGAAGCAACTCTTAATTCGTCAGGAGGTAAGTTTAATGCGCAACCTGAACCTGAAGGTAGCCCTGATTATCTACGGAGCGATACATATAGTCTGGGGCATTATGATGCTCTTTACGCCAGACAGAATGACAGAATTCTCCGGCTTCGAGATAGCAAATTCCGCCGAGTATTTCCTTGTCCTGCTGGGCGCCGCCTTTATCGCTGCCGGCGTCTGGTTTATTCTGACCGCCCTTAACATTGTGAATAATGCCGGCGGTATCAGGTTTGCCGTGTTGTGGTCGGCTTTAATGCTGATAGCGCCGTTGTTCAGCCTCTGGCTGGATTACATAGACTTCGGCCACATATGGTTTATAGTGGTAATAAACGCCGTTTTCTGCGGGGTTTTCCTTGTGTTCTATCCCCGCGTTACAGACTAGCCGGGCTAAAGCCTTTTCAGATGTTCTTTCAGCCGCCCGAGGCTGTCTTTGGCGAATAGCAGCTTGGCTTTCTCTTTATCAACGACAGCCTGCGGCGCTTTTGTCAGGAAAGCCTTGTTACTTAACATCTTTTCAAGCCGACTAACATCAGCCTGCATTTGCCCTATCTCTTTATTCAGTCTCTGCTGCTCGGCTTGCATGTCTACCATGCTCGCCATCGGGATTACCACTTCGGCTTCACTCAACACCAGTATAAGGGCATTTTCAACCGCATGCTCTTCTTTTTTGTCAAATATTTTTACGCTTGCCTTTGTCAGCTTCTGAATAACCCGAGTATAGGCAGTGATTGCCGGCTTCAGCTCGGTAATGTATATATCTGCATCTATCAATTTGTTGGCTTCAACATCATGCTGGGCACGGGCGTTGCGGATAGAGCGCACTATCTCTATTACAACTGCCATAACCCGTTCTGCTTCTCTGTCTCTGGTAGTTTTATCGGCTTCGGGGTAAGCGGCTATCATTATAGAATCAGCCGATTGTTCATTGCCAGGTAAGTTATTCTTTATATTCTGCCACAGCTCTTCGGTAATAAAAGGCATGAACGGGTGAAGCAGGCGCAGTGATTTTTCCAGAACATGAACCAGCACCGGCACGGGTGAAGAACCAATCGAATCATCACCAAGACGAATCTTCGCCATCTCAATATACCAGTCGCAGAACTCGCCCCAGAGGAAATCGTGTATCTGGCGCTGCGCTTCGCCGAACTGGTAGTCTCGCATCAGCCGGTTAACATCGGCTATGGTGCCGTTTAAACGGCTTATTATCCAGCGGTCTTCCAGCGGCAACAAAATCTGCTTTATATTCATATCGCCGTTATAGGACTGGCTACTCCTGAGGACAAAGCGCGTCGCATTCCACAGCTTGTTGGCAAAGTTACGCCCCGCCTCCAGCTTGGTGGTTGATAGCTTGGTATCGTTGCCCGGCGAGGTGCCGGTGGATACGGCAAAGCGCAGAGCATCGGTGCCGTACTTCTCAAGTGTATCAATCGGATTGAGCACGTTACCGCGAAGCTTGCTCATTTTTTCTCCCCTCTCGTCACGTATCAGCCCGTGGAGATAGACGACACTGAAGGGGATGTTACCGGTGTCCTCAATACCCATCATAATCATTCTGGCTACCCAGAAAAAGAGTATGTCATAGCCGGTCTCCATTACCGTTGTCGGGTAGAAATAGCGCAAATCTTGGCTGTCATCGGGCCAGCCCAGGGTGGAATGAGTCCACAGCGCCGAACTGAACCAGGTATCCAGCACATCGGGGTCCTGTTCTATATCGGTTGCGCCACAGCTATGGCAGGCAGTGGCATCCTCGACACTGACCGTTAACTGTCCGCATCTACGGCAGTACCATACAGGGATACGATGCCCCCACCACAGCTGTCGGGAGATACACCAGTCACGTATATTCTCCATCCAGTTGAGGTACACCTTTATAAATCGTTGCGGTATAATCTTTATACTGCCGCCGGTAACGGCTTCTATAGCCGGTTTTACCAGCGGTGCCACCCTGACGAACCACTGCTGGCTGGCTATCGGCTCAATAACAGTGCGGCAACGCTGACAGTGGCCTACGGAGTGGGAGTAAGGTTCGATTTTCACCAGGAGCCCTTCCCTTTCCAGGTCTTCCAGTATTGCCTTGCGGGCTTCAAAGCGGTCAAGCCCTTTATAGGGGCCGGCATTTTCATTCATGGTGGCATCCAGATTTAATATATTTATTTCCTCTAATCCCTGCCGTCGGGCAACCTCGAAGTCAACCGGGTCGTGAGCCGGTGTGATTTTAACGGCGCCGGTGCCGAACTGCGGGTGAACCGCTTCATCAGCTACAATGGGTATTACACGTTTTACCGCCGGCAGGATAACTTTTTTACCTATTAAAGCCTTGAACCGTTTGTCGTCCGGGTTGACGGCGACGGCGGTATCACCGAGTATCGTCTCGGGGCGAGTGGTGGCAACGGTTATATACTTATCGTTATCTTCAGCCAGTGGATAGCGGACATAATACAGGTTGCCCATCAGCTCCTGGTAGTCCACCTCAAGGTCGGACAGGGCGGTGGCGCAGCGGGGGCACCAGTTTATAATGCGTTCCCCGCGATAGATAAGCCCCTTCTTGTAAAGGTTAACAAAGACAGTTCGTAC
>DAOWJL010000068.1 GCA_030640385.1 Dehalococcoidia bacterium
CCTCCCGCAGCCAGATTCTAACACTAAAAAGCCTGCCCAACAACCTGCCGCCGCAGTTTAAAACCCGCGTCAAGCAAATGGATTTCTGCATAGCTCAGGTTTTGCCGATTGGATAATATTTTTACAAGCAAAAAGTTCTCGCCTGCCTGTAAGCTCAATATTTGGTAAAAGAAACAGCCTGAGAGAGCTTGCAAGTGTTTCGGGGATTTAAAACCGGCTACCAACCAGTGCCAGAAGCCTTGCCATTGCCGGTTATCCGTTGATACCATAAGCAGCATCCTATATTAACTCCCTCACCAGAATAAGACAAAATTAGCTACCAACGCCCCAGATTGCCCGGGGTTACAGAGTGCGCAGATAGCGTCAGGTTAACAACAGAATATCTATAGTATAACCGTAATATAATCTCTACAACCGCCAAGATAGGAGTGAATCTCTTCAGAATGAGGTCTGCGCAAGACATCTGGGAAGCTGCCCTGGGAGAACTACAACTTCAAGTAAATAAGCCAAACTATCAGACCTGGTTCAGTGGGTCAAAGGGGCTAACCTACCAGGGAGACCGGTTCGTCATCGGCGTATCAAACTCCTTCGTAGCCGAGTATCTTGAAAAAAACCAGCGCTCACTGATTGAAAAAACGCTCATCGGGCTCACCGGTAAAAACGTAAACGTTTCCTTCAGTGTAGCTTCAACAAGCCCTGTCTCCCCAGAAAACCGCCCCGTCCAGGTAAATACCCCTCTTGCAGAAAACCTGGGTTTGAATGATAAATATACATTCGACTCGTTCATCGTCGGTGGCTGTAACCGCTTGGCTTATGCGGCGGCTCTGGGGGTAGCCCAGAACCCGGGCAAGGGCTATAATCCTCTATTCATCTACGGTGGCCCCGGTCTCGGTAAAACACACCTGCTGCAGTCAATAGGCCATACAGCCAGGGCAAACAATGCACGGGTTCTCTATGTCAGCGGCGAGCATTTCACGAATGACTTTATTAACGCTATCAGGGAACAAAGAACAGACGAATTCCGCAATAAATACAGAAGTGCAGATGTGCTTTTAATCGACGATATTCAATTCATCAGCGGCAAGGAGCAAACAGAAGAGAGCTTTTTCCATACCTTTAACGAGCTGCATAACTCAAACCGCCAGATTATCATCGCCAGCGACCGCCCGCCGAAGTTAATGCCTTTACTCGAAGACCGGCTGCGTTCTCGTTTCGAGTGGGGATTGATCGTTGACATCCAGCCGCCAGAGCTGGAAACCCGCCTGGCCATCCTGCAGGCTAAGGCAGAGCAGGCCGGTGCCGAGGCGCCACCGGACGTGCTGGAATATATTGCCCATCAGATAAAGCGCAATATAAGGGAGCTGGAAGGCGGCCTCAACCGTGTTATCGCCTATGCACGGCTGCTACGGGCGGAAACATCCACCAAACTGGCTGCCAGGGCACTCGCTGATATAGCCGGCCCGGCACCAGGAGCTATTAACACGGCACAACCGGCGTTAATTGACACTGTAGCCAGTGATTTCCACCTGACTCCTGAAGACTTAATTGGCCGACGGAGGGATAAGGAAATCGCCCAAGCCCGGCATGTAGCGATGTATCTGCTTAAGAAACAGAGCAGCTGCTCCCTTGCCGAAATCGGTTCAATACTAGGGGGTAGAAACCCGTCAACGGTCAGCCATGCCTGCGAGAAAATAGCCGCTGACATCCAAGCCAGCCCCATCCTGAGGCGGAAGATACAACGTATCCAAAAGAAGATATACAAATAGCACAAAGTTAAGGCGCATTATCACTTTACGACACCCGGTTTTGCACGCATTTTTTATAACGGGCAAATGTTTTCGTATAACCCCCATAAATTTTTAACAACTACACAGATCAGCATGCATAGAAAAACCACTTTTCTATAACTTTCTGATAACCCCATAGCTACAAGTCTGGATACAGGCATTGATATCTTATATTATATATAGTATTAGTATACTATTTAAAACCTGTTAGATTATTTAATAAATTTATAGGTATTCTGTTAAAATAGAGTTTTAAGAAGGGGAAATTTTGTTCGATAAGGTAGAGATAACGGTAACCGCTGGCATGGGTGGAGATGGTTTGGTTAGCTTCCGCAGGGAGAAATTTGTTCCACTTGGTGGCCCTGACGGAGGTGACGGTGGTGATGGAGGTGACGTGATTGTAAGGGCAGACAAAAATATTACCAGCCTGATTAATTTCCAATACAGGTCTGTTTACAAGGCAGGTGATGGTGGAAATGGACGCGGGCAGAAAAAACATGGTAAGAATGGAAGCGACCTGCTTCTGGGTATACCGGTGGGCGTAATGGTATACGGCAATACTCAATTGGGTGATGATGCTGAGATATATGACCTGACCGAGACCGGGCAGCAGATAGTTGTAGCAGCGGGTGGCAGGGGCGGTTTGGGCAATACGCACTTTACCTCGTCAATCAACCAGGCGCCGCAGATTGCTCAGAAGGGCGAGGTCGGTGAGAAAAAAGAATTGATATTGGAGCTTAAACTGATAGCCGATGTGGGTATTATCGGTTATCCCAATGTCGGCAAGTCCTCTCTACTGGCATCGGCATCGGCGGCAAAGCCAAGAATAGCCAGCTATCCCTTTACCACTCTGGAGCCGGTTCTGGGCTTAGTCGAGGTTGGTCATAAGAGCTTTATTCTGGCCGAAATACCCGGTTTGATTGCCGGCGCCCATCTGGGTCGTGGGCTGGGGCATGATTTTTTGCGCCATGTCCTGCGGACGCAGGTCCTCATTCACCTGGTGGATGGTAGCTCAGCGTCTCCGATAGAGGATATGGTGAGGGTTAATGCAGAGCTGGGGCTGTTTGATTCAGCCCTTGCCCGGAAACAGCAATTGTTGGCTATTAATAAAATTGACCTACCTGATGTTAGAGCCCGGGTGGCCGAGTTGAAAAAAGCTTTTGGCGGGATTGGTATTAACCCGCTTTTCTTATCGGCAATTACCGGCGAGGGAGTCCCGGCGCTTATAAAAGAAGCCCTTGAAGTGCTGGAGAGGGTTACCGCGCAGCGGGCGGCAGATAGTGAAACTCCGGTTAAAGTTTTTCGTCCCAGGCCGAAGGGTGGTAATATTAACGTATACAAGGAAGGGGATACCTTTGTTGTGCAGGCTCCCGGGCTGGAGCGCATTGTAGCCGGTACGGATATAAAAGACCCCGAGGCGCGCCGCCAGCTCAACCGCCAGCTCAGCCGGCCGACAATTAAAAAAATGCTGGAGAAAGCCGGGATTAAGCCGGGGGATAAAGTACGTTGCGGTATCCTGGAATGGAGATGGTAGCCAATGAAAACGGGTATTCTGGGCGGGACGTTTGACCCTGTCCATATAGGGCACGTGGCGGTGGCGGATGTGGTTAAAGATGAGCTGGGCTTGACCGAGGTTGTCTTTATGCCGGCCGGCGAACCGTGGCTCAAGGCTGATGTTTCTGTTCTTTCGGCTGAACACCGCCTCAATATGGTGCGATTGGCTATCGCCGGTAAATCCTGCTTTAAAGCCTCCATTATGGAGATAGAGCGTGCCGGACCGACCTATAGTGTCGATACCATGGCAGAGATGAGGCAAGAAAGAGAAGATGACGGCGAGTTATTTTTTATTATCGGCTGGGATAATCTTGCGGAACTGCCCCGCTGGCACCAGCCGGAACGTTTGATTCCGCTATGCCGCCTGGTGGCTGTTCCCAGGGTCGGGTTTCCGGTTCCGAACCTTGCTTCAATAGAGGCGTCTATACCCGGCATATCGCAGCGGGTGATAATGCTGGATCAACCGCAGATTGACATCAGCGCATCGGCAATACGGGAGAGGGTGCGACAGGGACTTCCCATCAG
>DAOWJL010000021.1 GCA_030640385.1 Dehalococcoidia bacterium
ATCCACACTGCCTGTATCTGTGGCGATAATGGTAACGGCAAATCAGCCCTCATCGACGCCATTACATGGGCGCTATGGGGCAAGAGCAGGGTCAAGAGCGATGACGACCTGATCACCCTTGGTGAGAAAGATACGGAAGTAGAGTTTGATTTCTTTATCGGTGAGCAACTCTACCGCATTATACGCAAGCACTCCAGGCCTAAAAGCCGCAAGGCCTCCGGGCAGAGCAGCCTTGACCTTTTTATAGCCGACAACGGTGGCTTCAATGTAATCACCGGTGACACAAAAAGCAAAACCCAGCAGAAGGTCATTTCACTCCTCAATATGGATTACGATACCTTTGTAAACAGCGCTTTCCTCAGGCAGGGGCATGCCGATGAATTCACCAAGCAACCACCGGCTAAACGAAAGGAAGTACTGGCTAATATACTGGGGCTATCATTATATGACCAGCTTGAAGAAAGAGCCAGAGAGCTATCCCGGCAACAGCATATGGAAAAAACACAGCTTGAGAACGCCATCCAGGAAATCGAGCATGAGCTTGCCCATAAACAGGAGCTTGAATCTTCCCTTGACAAAGCACAATCCGAGCTTTCCCTCTTAGAAATTGAAATTAACGAGCAACAATCTATATTAAACCACCTGCGACAGGAAAGGGATTCACTGGAAAGTAAGAGGCAGCAACTGGTTCAGCTTGAGGAGCATATAGCCAAGACTGAAGGGGACCTCAAACACTGGCATAGCCGCATAGAACAGCGTCAACGAAACATACAGGAGTATCAGGGGTTGATAACCCGGCGCCAGTCTATAGAAGAAGGCTATAACCAATTCATACAGGCTAAGAAACTGAACGATGAAATGAATAAAAAGCTGCAGCTGCTCAGTAAAATAAAGGATAGAAAAAGTAAACTGGAACGGGTTATCCAGAATGCTCAGGCTGAATTGCTTTCAGAACATGCCGTCGCCCAGAGTAAAATCAGCCAGCTTGAAGCCAACTTAAAGAAACTACCGCTTCTAAAAGAAGAAAGAACAAGGCTTGAGAATAAGCAGCACCGTCTGGCTCAACTGGATGAGGAACTGCAAAGAAAAAGGCAGTCTGGTAAAAAGCTGCAGAGTATCGTTCACAAGCTTGAGTGCAACCAGCAGCGCCTGGAGCAGGAGATAAGGGGTATTGAGAAGAAGCTCGCACTTCTTGATACTCAGGATAATGCCAGATGCCCTCTGTGTGAAACCGAACTTGGTGGAGACGGATTTGATATCATCAGGGCAAAGTATAATTTGGAAAAGGATAATAAAACGGCAGCCTTTAATTCCCAAAAAAGTGAGTTCGCCGATAAAAGTGCAGAGTCAGAAGGAATAGAGAGGCAAGTTCAGGAATTAGAGACCAGGTTAAATCAGGACAGGGCTCTAATACAGGGTAAAGCAGGTATCATAGCCAGTTCCAGAAAAGAATCCGAAGAGGCGTCTGAACAGCTGGATAAAGAGAATATCCTTCTGGCTGAAATAGAAAACGGGCTGGCGAACAAGGATTTCGCCACGCAGGAACAAATAGCACTGAATGAACTGGATAATGAGCTTGCCAGCCTTGAATATGATTCAAACCGGCATCAGCAGATTGGCCAAAGCCTGGCAACACTTGAAAAGTACCAGCAATCAAAACAAGGGCTGGATGAAGCCGCAAGAATGCTTAACATGGAACAGGAAGAGTTGACCAATGCCAGAGATGCATCTCGAGAACTCGGCCACCGCCTTGAAACTGATAATAAGAAAAGACAACTTTTAACCTCTGGGCTTAACGCCCTTCCCCAGCTGGAGAGTGGCCTGAAGCAGGCTGAGGCCGGATATCAGCTAGTATCGGAAAAACAGAAACAGGCACAGGAGCTAAAAGGTAGCTTAAGTGGTAAACTGGAACACATTTTAAGGCAGGAGATAAAACAGCAGGAGAAGAAAAACCAGCTTGAGAAGGTATTGAAAGAGGCAAGGGTATACCTTGACCTCTCCCAGGCGTTCGGTAAAAAGGGAATCCAGGCAATGCTTATCGAAATGGCTCTGCCGGATATTGAAATAGAAGCCAACAAGCTCCTCAGCCGCATGACCGATAACCGGATGCACGTCAAGATTGAAACTCAGCGCCAGTCTAAGAAAGGGGAACCGCTAGAAACCCTGGATATTATTATCTCTGATGAGCTGGGGCCACGACCTTATGAAAATTACAGCGGTGGCGAAGCCTTCCGTATCGATTTTGCCATTCGTATTGCCCTGTCAAAGCTTTTAGCAAAGAGGGCCGGAGCGCCCATTCCTACCCTTATTATAGATGAAGGTTTCGGCACTCAGGATAATATCGGCCTGGAAAAGATAAAAGAAGCGATAAACTCCATTCAGGGCGACTTTGACAAGATTCTGGTTATCACCCATATTGAGGAACTCAAAGATGCCTTCCCGACACGCATCAACGTTATTAAAACCACCTCTGGCTCAACGCTTGAAATGAGCTAGGTTATAACCCCAGATCTTCGGCAATCCCCTTCATCGCCTTAAGGCCCAGCTCTATGAACTTATCAAGTTCAAGCCCCAGTTCACTACAACCGGCAATCTGCTCTCGTCTGGCACCGGCAGCAAAGCTCTTTTCCTTGAAACGTTTCCTCACCGATTTTGCTTCAACACCAGCCAGTTTCTTGTCCGGGCGAACAAGTGCGGCGGCAGTTATCAAACCGGTCAGCGGGTCAGTGCATAACAGCGCTTTATCAAGTTTTGTTTCACAGATAATACCGTGCGCCTCATTATGACACAGAACGGCATGTACCACAGCTTCACTGGCTCCCATTTCCCTTACCAGGTCGGCGCCCAGCTTGCCGTGGTTATCCATATCCCCTTCGGTAAGCTCTACATCTATATCATGAAGCAGCCCGGCAAGCCCCCACTCTTCTTCATCCTCGCTAAATTTTCTGGCAAGTGCCCGCATAATAGCTTCAGTCGCCAGCATATGCTTTATAAGATTCCTGTTTTCCACATTGGCTTCTATGGAATCAATTGCCTCTACTCTATTCATTTATGTCACCCCCTTCTTATTTTCCGGCTGTTATCTGTTCGGGTAGATACTTCCTAAGATAACTACCGGTGGCAGATGTTTTTTCTTCGGCTATCTCCTCCGGTGTCCCGGCGGCAACAACATAACCACCCTTATCACCGGCTCCGGGCCCCAGGTCAATAATCCAGTCTGCATTTTTTATTACATCCAGGTGGTGCTCTATTATAACCACAGTATTGCCGGCATCAACCAGTCGTTGCAGCACCCGCAGCAGGGCGGCAACATCATCAAAGGCAAGTCCTGTAGTCGGCTCGTCCAGTATATAAAGAGTGCTGCCTGTAGCCCTTTTCGATAGCTCGGTAGCCAGCTTTACCCTCTGTGCTTCACCACCGGAAAGAGTTGTCGCCGGCTGCCCCAGGCGGATATAGCCCAACCCGACATCATGCAGCGTCTTCAGCTTGTTTTTAATCCTTGGAAAATGGTCATAAAAAGCGAGTGCCTGCTCTACCGTCATATCCAGCACTTCGGCTATATTCTTGCCCTTAAACTTTATTTCCAGAACTTCCCGGTTATAACGCTTGCCCTTACACACCTCGCAGGGTACGGTTACATCGGGCAGGAACTGCATCTCTATTTGTATATATCCTTCACCGCGGCAGGCTTCACAGCGCCCGCCCTTTACATTGAAAGAAAACCTGCCAGGCGCATAACCCCTCATCCGTGCCCCGGGAACGGTGGCAAATAGTTCACGGATGGGGGTGAAAGTACCGGTATAAGTAGCCGGATTGCTGCGTGGAGTACGACCTATAGGTGACTGGTCAATACTTATTACCTTGTCAATGTTCTCAACGCCCGCAATTTCATCTACATCCCCGGGTTGCTCCCTGGCCCGGTATAGCAATTGGGCTAATTTCTTATATAAGATATCGCTTATAAGCGTGCTTTTACCACTGCCGGAAACCCCGGTGATGCACACGAACTTACCCAGCGGAATGGTAACATCCAGATTTTTAAGATTATTCTGTCGTGCACCTTTAACAACAATTGATTCCCCTGAACCACATCGCCTCTCCCCAGGCATCGGAATCTTTTTCTGCCCGCTCAGGTATTGTCCTGTTCTGGACTCCTTTACTGCCATAATATCATCCATCGTTCCGGAGGCTACCACCCACCCTCCATGTTCGCCGGCACCGGGACCGATGTCTATAATATGGTCGGCGGCACGCATCATTGCCTCATCATGTTCAACTACCAGTACCGTATTTCCCAGCTCTTTAAGCCCTTTCAGCGTCTCAATCAACCGGTAGTCATCCGCCGGATGAAGCCCCACCGTTGGTTCATCACATATATAAAGAACTCCCATCAATCCACTGCCAATCTGGGTAGCCAGCCGTATACGCTGGGCTTCACCGCCTGAAAGAGTACCCGCTGTGCGGTTCAGGTTAAGGTAATCCAGGCCCACATTCTCTAAAAACCCCAACCGCCCCCTGATTTCTTTTAATATTTCACTGGCGATTATTTTCTCCCGTTTGCTGAATATTGTCTCTTTCCCACGCAGCATATCTATCCATCCCGATGCCTGAACAACAGACATCAAGCTTATATTGTCAATGCTATTGCCATTAACGGTTACGGCTAATGCCTCCGGCTTTAACCGCTTTCCCTCACAGACGGGGCAAATTCTAGTTACCATATAGCGCTCAATGTAAGCCCTGGAGTTCCCTGATTCCGTATCGCGGTATAACCGCTCCATACGTGGAATTACGCCCTCAAAGCCATCAAAGTACTCCCTTTCCTGCCCGTAACGGTTGCGATATTTATATGAATAACCGCCTTCGCCGCATAGAATCAGCTCTAGCTGTTCGGCTGTCAAATTTTTAACCGGTTCGTCAAGTGAAAAACCGTTACGTCTTGCCAGTTCTTCAAGCGAATATAAATACCATGTATGCCATTGATATGGATGGATAGCCCCTTCAGACAGCGCTAGCTTCTTGTTCGGTATGAGTAAATCAGGGTCAAGCTCCGATTTAACACCCAGCCCCGAACATTCAGGGCAGGCGCCGTGAGGGCTATTGAAGCTAAATGTCCTCGGCGCTATTTCTCCCATGCTGATACCGCAACGGACGCAGGCAAAATGCTCCGAAAAAAGCAGTTCTTCTCCATCAATAATAGAAGCAAGGACCACCCCTGCCCCCAGCTTCAGTGCCGTCTCTACCGAATCGGCGATACGGCCCTGGCTGCCACTCTGGCCAACCACCAGCCTGTCAATGACAGCTTCAATAGAGTGCTTTTTGAACTTTTCTAGCTGCAACTCCTCCGAAAGGTCATAGATATTGCCGTCCACCCTTACCCGGGCATAACCTGCCTTGCGTAAATCATTGAACACCTGCTGGTATTCACCCTTACGGTCTTTAACCAGCGGTGCCAGAATCATAATACGGCTACCTTGCGGCAGAGCCTGTATGGCATCTACGATCTGCTCTACCGTCTGCATCGTAATTTCGCGCCCGCATTGCGTGCAGTGGGGATGTCCCACCCGGGCAAAGAGTAACCTCAGGTAATCATATATCTCTGTTACGGTACCCACCGTGGAACGTGGATTGCGGCTGGTGCCCTTCTGGTCGATGGAAATGGCCGGGCTTAGACCTTCTATATAGTCAACATCGGGTTTTTCCATTCGCCCCAGAAACTGGCGGGCATAAGCCGAAAGCGATTCCATATAGCGACGCTGCCCTTCGGCGTAAACCGTATCGAATGCCAGCGAGCTCTTGCCGGAGCCGGAGACGCCGGTAATGACCACCAGTTTATCCCGTGGGATTGTTACATCTATGTTTTTTAAATTATGTTCCCGGGCTCCCTTTACGAAAATGGAATCCAGAGGCATTTTCCCACTCCTTCTAATACTATTTTATCACTAGCTTCGTCGCCGTAACAAGCAACTGGCAAAGTCGGTGTTGTCTGGGCTATAATATGCACTGTGGAGGCTAAATTGTTATCCGGGCTAAAGTCTACAGTTCAGGCAGATATCGATAACCACCGCCAGCAACTTGCCGATCTTAGCCTAAAGATACACTCCAATCCCGAAATCGGCTTTAAGGAACATAAGGCTTCAAACTGGCTTACTCAATATCTTGAAACCAATGGCTTTATGGTTGAACGTGGCATCTGCCAGCTGGAGACTGCCTTCAAAGCCGTCTACGGCAATAAGCGACCGGCAATCGCCATTCTTGCCGAATATGACGCTCTGCCACATCTCGGTCATGCCTGCGGCCACAATCTGATAGCCACCATCGCCGTTGGTGCTGCGGTAGCATCTAAAGCAATCATTGATAAACTGGGAGGCAGTGTCCTCGTTATCGGCACACCGGCTGAAGAGATTTACGGCGGCAAGGTTATAATGGCTGAAAGGGGAGCCTTTAACGATATTGATATGGCTTTAATGGTTCATCCATCAACAAACGATACCGCTACCACAAAAGCTCTGGCCTGCATTTCACTGGAGGTTGATTTTTTCGGCCATGATGCGCATGCAGCCGCTCACCCCGAAGAGGGAATCAATGCCCTAGAGGCAATAATCCTATCTTTTAATGCTATCAACTCATTACGCCAGCACATAAAGGGCGACGCCCGTATCCATGGCATTATTACTGATGGCGGGCAGGTTGTTAATGTCGTGCCGGCTCATAGCGCCGCCAGCTTTCTGGTAAGGGCAAAGGACGATGCATATCTTGAAGAACTTAAAAACAAAGTCCTGAATTGCTTCACAGGGGCTGCTACTGCCACCGGCACCGAACTGAAATATAAATGGGGCGATGTTCAGTACGCCCCGATGCGCAATAACATCATAATGGCTAATCTTTTTATTACCAATATGAATATTCTGGGCCGCAGTGTAAAGCTTGTAAATCCCGATCAGTCCTTCGGCAGTACCGATATGGGTAATGTAAGCCAGCTTGTTCCCAGCATCCATCCCTCAGTAGCTATAGCCCCAAAGGGAATGAGCATTCATTCTCCCCAGTTTGTAGAGGCGGCTGCTTCCGAGTCAGGTATCCAGGGAATGCTTGATGCCGCCAAGGCTATTGCAATGACGGTGGCCGACCTGTTATCCAACCCGGAAACCTTTAAAGAGGTCAATAAGGAATTCGCTGAAAATTTGTAATGTTCCTGTTTTGTACCGACCAGGATTACTACCCCTCTTTGATGTCTTGGGGTATAATAAAGATAGTTACAGATACTCCCGAATTCTTTAATAAGGAGAGCTATTGAAAGTCTATCTGGGCATTGATGTCGGTTCTGCATCTACAAAGACGGCGGTTCTTGATGACAATAGCAATCTGGTATGCCACACCTACCTGCCGACACAGGGCAATCCAATTAAGGCATTAAAGGATGGACTCAAGCAGTTAAAGCAGCTTTTACCCGATGACTCCGATATCTGCGGTGTGGCTACCACCGGTAGTGCCCGCTATCTGGCCGGGGTTATCGTTGGTGCTGATCTGGTTAAGAACGAGATTACAAGCCAGGCTACCGCCGCCCTCCACTATATGCCCCAGGTACAAACTGTTATAGAAATCGGCGGCCAGGACAGCAAGATTATAATCATCAGGGACGGTTTCGTAACCGATTTCAGTATGAACACTGTGTGTGCCGCCGGCACCGGCAGCTTTCTTGACCATCAGGCACAGAGGTTGGGTATGAGTATTGAGCAGTTCAGCCGTCTGGCAATGGAAAGCAGTTCCCCGGTAAATATCTCCGGTAAATGTACCGTCTTTGCCGAATCGGATATAATACACAGGCAACAAACAGGCCACCGTACAGAAGGCATTATATATGGTCTGTGTCAGGCATTGGTCCGCAACTACCTCAGCAATGTCGGGCTGGGTAAGGATATAATGCCACCGATATTATTCCAGGGCGGCGTAGCCTTTAATGAGGGTATAATCCGGGCATTCAAAGAAGAGTTAGAAGCTGATATTATTATTCCACAACACCATGAAATTACGGGTGCTATAGGCGCCGCTCTACTTGTAAAGGAAGAAATAGAATATAATAAAAGCGGTTTTAAGGGTTTTCATGTCATTGACCATGATTATGAAACCTCCTCATTCGAATGCGAGGACTGCAACTGCCTTTGTCAGATAGCCCAGCTATCACTTAACGGCAGTGTTCTTGCCAGCTGGGGAGGGCTCTGTGACCTGTGGCAGGAAGCCATAAAATCATAAATTATTAATGAGTAAGTAAATGAGAATTGCTTTAGATGCTTCCGGTGGTGAATATGCCCCGAATGAAATAGTAAAGGGTGCTATAAAAGCCGCTCATGAATATGATGTTGAAATCGCACTGATAGGCAAGAAATCCTTACTCCATTTACTTGCCGGCAAACACCTGAAAAAGCTGAACCTGAGTATTATAGGAGCAAGCCAGAATATAGACTTCCATGAACACCCTATGGAAGCCATTCGCAAGAAACCTCGTTCCTCTATCGTAATCGGTATCAATCTATTGAAAGAGGGTAAGACCGATGCGTTTATTTCCGCCGGTAATACCGGTGCGGTATTATGCGCCGCCCTTTTCGGTCTGGGCAAAGTGGAGGGATTCGAGCGTCCTGCTTTAGCCAGCATTATAAGCCTCAACCGACGCTCTCCAGCATTGCTTCTGGATGCCGGTGCCAATGCCGATTGCCGCCCGAACCACCTTCTTCAATTCGCTCAACTGGGCAGTATCTATACTAAGTATATTTTTGGTATTGAATCACCGCGCATCGGTTTGCTCAGCAATGGAACCGAAGAAACAAAAGGTAATCGCCTGATACAGGAAAGTCACCAGTTGATTAAAAACTCAAATCTCAATTTCATTGGTAATATAGAGGGCACCGACCTTTCCAGGGGAACCGCCGATGTTATCGTCACCGACGGCTTTACTGGCAATATCGTCATTAAAACCGTTGAGGGATTGGGGGACTCATTTATAAAGGTCAAGCCTCCTTCCGACTACTCACGGAACCTCCGCGGGCGGGCACTGCTGGCAGATGTCGGTCTTGGTTTTCTGGTAAAAAGTATGGATTACAGTGAATATGGTGGTGCGTGTCTGCTGGGAGTAAAGGGTAATGTCATCATATCCCACGGTCGTAGCCGGGCTAAAGCCATTAAAAACGCTATCGGCTTAGCCAACCGTGCGGCTGAAGTGAATCTAAGTCAGCTTATCAGCGAGGCCAAAGATGAACAATAAATATGATGTGGTTATTATTGGCGGTGGTCCTGCCGGATTGACCGCCGGTATTTATACCTCAAGGGACAAGCTTAAGAGCCTTATCATAAATAAGGGTATAATCGGTGGCAATATAAATAATGCAGAGTCTATAGATAATTACCCCGGTTTTCCAGAGGGTGTTAATGGCTCTGAGCTGGCTGAATTGATGCACCAGCAGGCAAAGAAATACGGGCTGGAAAGCATGATTGCCGAGGCTACAGCCATTGATATTGAGGGTGAGGATAAGGTCATAAAGACCGCCAGCGGTGATTTTGTCGCGAGGGCGGTAATTATAGCCGGCGGCTCGGAAAAGGTGAAGCTGGATATCCCCGGCGAAAAGGAGTTTACCGGCAGGGGAGTTTCCTATTGCACCACCTGTGACGGACCCTTTTTCAGAGATAAAAGGGTAGTCGTTATCGGCGGTGGCAATAGTGCCATCTATGAAGCCCTGCATCTTGCCAAGTTTGCATCAAATATCAGCATCATACATCGTCGTGACCGCCTGCGGGCAACCGCTATTCTGCAGGATAAAGCACGTGCTGAAACAAAAATAGAATTTATACTGAATACAATTGTTAAAGCAATCGAGGGCAAGGATTTCGTCCAGAAATTGTTGCTGAAGAATGTTAAAACAGGTGAACAATCCACCCTTGAAACTGATGGTGTTTTTATATCCATCGGCTTAAAACCCAATACGGATTATTTGAAGGATTTGCTACCGCTCGATAAACAGGGGCACATCATTACCGATAAGCATATGAGCACAAAAATAGCCGGCATATTCGCCGCCGGTGATATCCGCTCCGGCTCAATACGCCAGATAACAACAGCCGCCGGCGATGGAACCATAGCCGCCATCAGCGCCAAGAAATTCATTGATGGTGAATAGTTTTATCCAGCAACCCGTTGCAGTATAATAATTAGAAAGGTGATAGGTAAAATATGAAGGTTGTTTTTCTGGAGGATGTCTTAAGTATAGCCAAGGCTGGCGACGTAAAGGAGGTAGCCGACGGTTATGCCAGAAATTATTTAATACCCAAGAAACTGGCTGCCCTTGTCAGCCCGGAAACGACCAGCAGGCTTGAAGCCCAGCTAAAGTCTAAAGCAAACAAGCAGGTTCAATTAGAAACCGAACTTTCTGAGATAGCCAATCAGCTGGAGGGGAAAGAGGTTTTACTCCAAGCCAAGGTCGGTGCTAAAGACCGTCTTTATGGTTCAATCACCAGCGCCGATATTGCCGCCGAACTTGAAAAAGCAACCGGTATTACCATAGATAAAAGAAAAA
The DNA here is from genome assembly GCA_030640385.1 of Dehalococcoidia bacterium. Taxonomy (GTDB): domain Bacteria; phylum Chloroflexota; class Dehalococcoidia; order Dehalococcoidales. The sequence goes on from DAOWJL010000021.1 coordinate 10,563, forward strand.
TAGAACTTGATGAACCTATCCGTGAGCTTGGCAGCTTCGATGTAGCCATCAGATTGGGTAAGGATACGATACCCAAAGTCAAGGTTATCGTCAGCGAAAAGGAGATCGGCTCGAATGCCTGATAATAAACTGCCACCATATGATATTAACGCCGAGGAATCGGTAAATGGCTCGCTTCTTATAGATGGTAAGACAATTTATGACGTAGCCGTTATCCTGAAAGCAGAGGATTTCTATAGCGAGCAAAACAGGTGGATATATCAAGCCTGCCTGTCACTTTACCAGCGCGATGATGCAATAAACCAGATAACGGTAGCTCAGGAACTCGACCGCCAGGGTATACTTGAAAAATGTGGTGGCGCCGCCTACCTTAGCCACCTGATATCCGCAGTACCCACTTCGCTTGATATTGAACACTACGCCAATATCGTCTATCGTCTGTCCATAATGCGCCAGCTTGTCTCAGCCGCCGATAAAATTTCTCAAATCGGCTTCGCAGCTGACCCGGATGTCAGTGATTCCCTCAACAGAGCCGAGGATATACTTTTCAATCTTCGGCATGATCGGGGAACGCTCGATTTCATCCATATAAAACAGGTGCTTGACAGGTATTTTGAGGCTCCACCGCTACCGGAAGCAGAAGGTTATCAGCCAATCCCTCATATATTATCCGGTTTTATCGGCCTTGATGACTTTCTCGGCGGCTTCCAGCGTTCTGATCTTATTATCGTTGCCGGCAGGCCCAGCATTGGCAAAACAAGCCTGGCACTTAACATAGCCAGAAATGCCGCCGTAGACCAGGGGGCCTGCGTGGCTTTATTCAGCCTGGAGATGTTTCGTGAATCTCTCGTGCAACGCCTGCTTTCCAGCGAATCCGGGGTGAACTCAAGGCGAATCCGTCTCGGGCTCAACACAGAAGATGAAGAGAGGCTGATAATGGAGGCTACCGGCAAATTGTCAGAAGCGCCAATTTATATAGATGATTCGCCACAGCTCAGGATAGTTGAGATGAGAAGTAAAGCCCGCCGCCTGTATTACGAACGCGGCATCGACCTCATCATCGTTGACTACCTGCAGCTACTGCAGGGTGATGGCAGGAACGAAAACAGGGTCCAGGAAATCAGCTATATCTCCCGCTCCCTTAAAGCGCTGGCGCGCGAACTGAAAGTGCCTGTCATCGCTATCTCTCAACTCAGCCGTGCCGTAGAGTGGCGGGCATCACATATCCCCCAGCTCTCCGACCTGCGTGAAAGCGGTAGTATAGAGCAGGATGCCGACCTCGTCGTATTTGTCTACCGTGACGAAGTCTATTACAGTGAAGAGGAATGGCAAAATCAGCACCCGGATAGAGAATACCCCAGAGAAATCGCCGATATTATTATCGCCAAGCATCGTAACGGACCAACCGGCCAGGTAAAGTTGCGCTTCAAGCACAGCCTGACCAGGTTTGAAAACATTGCCAAAGCGGAGCCGACATTGTTATGAAGCCTTTTCAGGGTTTCCCTGCCAGTATGGACTTTACGCCAGTCCCCAATCTCTTTCTCAGCCGACTGATGCCGCAGATTAGCGATATAGCCGAATTAAAGACTACCCTGCATATTTTTATGTCTATTTACAGTAAGAAGGGATACCCCCGCTTCGTGAGCTTAGGTGAATTATTAAACAAAGCCAGCCTGATGCAAAGCCTCAATCAGACGGACAAACCGGCTGAAGAGGTGGTTGCCAATTCTTTAGAATCAGCTGTTAAAAGGGGGGTCATACTGCACCTGGCAGCAGACTGCAATGGTAAGTCAGAAGACATTTACTTCCTTAATACCCAATCCGATAGACAGGCAATGGAAAGAATAAAAAGCGGAGAGCTCAATCTCCCCGGCTTCGAATCTAAAGCCATATCTACTACACAAACTGAAGAATTACCGGATATCTTTACCCTTTACGAGGAGAACATCGGCATGCTGACGCCGATTATTGCCGATGAATTAAAGGAGGCGGAAAAGCTCTACCCCCATACATGGATAAGGGATGCCATTAAAAAGGCGGTCAATCAGAATAAACGCAAATGGAACTATATTTCAGCCATACTGGAGCGCTGGTCAGCAGAAGGTAGAATTGATGGAGCATATAGGAGAGACTCTGAAAAAGAAGACCCGGACAAGTACATCAAGGGTAAATACGGGCACATGGTCCGACGGCGCTAAAGACGCCAGCTTTGAATCCACCTGCCCTATATGTCATGGCGTCAGGTTTGTCCACCCACCCCTACCCTCAGGCAAGCCTGATTTCAGCCGTGTAGTCGCCTGCAGTTGTATTCTTAATGAAAGGGATGATGAACATCAGGCAAAACTCGAACAATACAGCAATCTGGGCGCACTCAAACGGCTTACATTCGAGAATCTGGTGCCACAGGGCAGGAGCGGCTATCAATCAAATCAGCAGCAATTCCAGATGGCTTATGATTTCGCCAGGGCATTCGCCAAAGAGCCAAAGGGCTGGCTTGTCCTTCTCGGCCCCAGCGGCTGCGGTAAGACACATCTGGCGGCGGCTATTGCCAATGAGCGTATTAAACAGGAACAACCGGTATTGTATAAAACCGCACCCGACCTCCTTGATGACCTGCGTTCCACCTTTAACCCCGGCCATGAAACCCCCTACGACCAATCTTTTAATATACTACGCAATGCTCCGTTGCTTATCATTGATGACCTGGGAACCCAAAGCAGCACCTCCTGGGCAAAGGAGAAGCTTGACCAGTTGCTAAATCATCGCTACAGCCAGCAACTACCTACCGTAATTACCACCAGTACGCCTGTTGAACAATTAGACGAAAGGATTTGCAGCCGGTTATCGGATAACAGCCTGTGTCAAGTTTTTGTACTGGAAGAAAAACAGACCTATAGCCCCGATTATACCTGGGCGCCGGGGCTTGAATTACAGAAGCAGATGACCTTCAAAAACTTCGACTGGCATCGAGTCAACCTGCCCCTAAAACAACGTGAGAGTCTGGAATTTGTTTACAGGCAAACCCTGGAATATGCCAAATCACCCGAAAGCTGGATTGTCTTTCAGGGCGTTACCGGCTGCGGCAAAACGCACCTGGCAGCGGCTATCGTTAACTACCGCTATCAGGCTGGCAAACCGGCCCTATTTATCGTTGTACCTGAGTTTCTCGACCACCTGCGCTCTACCTTCAGCCCCGAAAGCAAGGTATCCTACGACCAGCTCTTTGAGAGCGTAAAGACTACCCCGTTGCTAGTGCTGGATGATTTTGGTGAGCAGGAAACCACTCCCTGGGCGCAGGAGAAGCTTTACCAGGTCATCAATTATCGGTATAATGCCCAGCTTCCGACAGTGATTACCACCCGTTGCTCGCTGGATGATATTGATAACAGAATAAGCTCTCGCTTCGTTGACCGTAAGTTAAGTATGCCCTATAACATCGACGTTCCCGATTATCGCGGTGATTTGAATACCAAGAAAGGCAGTAGAACTTCAACGCGTTTTAAAAGACAACGCCGCTAGACGGAAATAATACATAGCAATCCCGGGCTTGTGCCATCTGTATTTTTTTATTAAAATATTCAGGTTTATACTTAGAGATTGAAAATGTTAAACAATCCGGTTCTAGTATTAAGCCAGAGCTATGAAGCAATAAATATATGCCATGTACGGCGGGCTATAGTCCTGTTACTCCGCGGCAAGGCGGAGATGCTTGAGAATGGCCTGGGTTATATCCACTCAGCCAACGATATTTTCCCGATACCCTCTGTAATAAAGATCGCCCATATGGTTAAACGCCCCCGCCATGAAAAAAAACTAACCCGTTTTGGTGTTTTTCATCGTGATCGTTATACCTGTCAGTATTGCTCCAAGATAAGCCATCAGCTTACCATAGACCACGTTCTTCCAAGAAATCAGGGTGGTGAACACTGCTGGGAGAATGTAGCCAGCGCCTGTGTATCTTGTAATCGTCGTAAGGCAGGTAGAACGCCAAGACAGGCTAATATGAAGCTTATTCGCCAACCCAACCAGCCGCATAACAATCTCCTCTTCTATATTCCACGTAATTATCTTGAAAATCCCGGCGAGTGGCAGAAATACCTTTTCCTGGATTAAATTGCTTTAACTATCCTGCTCCACTTTTTTGTTTCGCCCTTTCTGCCCGCCATTACCTTTATCCTCACCCACAATCTCGTCAAATGATATCTCTACCCTTACACCGCCCTCCATCTCAACCAAAACTTTCTCCTCAAGGGGCTTACCACCAACCACAACTCCTTCTCCCTTAGCCGTCATAACCCTACTTCCTTCCCTGGGCATCTTTTTTCTCATTTCACGATACTGTTCGAACTCATAGCCCAGGCAACACAACAGGCGGCCACATAAGCCGGAAATCTTCATCGGACTGAGAGGTAAATTCTGTTCCTTTGCCATCTTTATCGAAACCGGGTTGAATTCACCCAAAAAACTGGCGCAACATAGAAGGCGTCCACATCTGCCAAAACCACTCAGCAACTTTGCCTCATCCCTCGGTCCAATCTGGCGCATTTCCACGCGGACCTTTAGACTTCGGCTTAAATCCCGAACCAGTTCACGAAAATCAACCCTGCCTTCGGCGCTAAAGAATACTGTAAGGCGGCTGCCATCGATGTTATACTCTGTCGATATAAGCTTCATCGGCAGCTTTAGTTTTTCAATAAGCTGAGCACATTCAACCAAAGCCTCGCCTTCTCTTTGCTTGAACTCATCGGCACACTGCAAATCCTCGGCACTCGCTTTCCGTATTACCGGTTTTAATGGCTTACTTATTTTATCGTTTATTTTTTCGTAATCGGTTATTACCACCTCTCCCATCTCCATTCCTCGAGCAGTATCAACAATGACTTTGTCACCCATTTTAAGCTCTATGCCAGACGGGTCAAAGTAATATATCTTACCGTTTCTTTTAAAGCGTACACCGACAGCTTCTTTTATATTATCTCCACCGCTTTTTTCTTCCATTTTATATCTAACTTCCTATCCTTTCTTTTTTTCTTACAGGTATATCCATCATTAGAACCTCCAGCACCAGTCGCGGATTGGCGTTCCGTCTCAGGTTCTGTATGGCTTCCTGAATTTTCTTTATAAAACGCCTTATATCGAGAAGGCTGATCTCCCTGGCCAACTGGCTCAGTTCTTCCTCTATATCAATATTTGTTATAGCCCCGTTAAGGCCGGTTTTTATAAGCAACAGGTCACGCCATAAATCAACCCACAGGTTCAGCACCTCCAGGGTAATTTCCCTTCTTTGATTGAACTGCCTAGCCAACCGGGCAGCATATCCGAAACGCTCTTCGTAACCATAATTTATTATGTCAAGTATGCTATCCCTATCTCCACAGTAATGCTCCAGCAATTCTTCATCTCTGGAAGCCGATATTGCCCAGCCTATACATCCCTGGCAAAGTCTTGACAGTACCCTCGCCTTTTGCTCTTCAACATCCCAGCAGCTGATTAATTCTTGTTCAGCTTCACCCGCTGATAGAGGCATCAACTCCAGCTTCTGGCAACGAGAAGTAACCGTATCCGGTATTGTCCTGATATTCTTTGCCAGTAAAACAAAAAGCACCCTTTCAAACGGCTCTTCCAGCGTCTTGAGCAAGCAGTTAGCCGCTTCTATAGATAAGAACTCGGCGCCATCAATAATGAATATCTTATATCTGCCCTCAAAGGGCGGTAGGCTGGCTGAATGCTGTACCTGCCTGATTTGCTCAATACCGATTTCGGTTCTTTTTTTGGCTTCATCTTTCTCATAAGCACCTGTTAAACCTATAATCTGGACATCGGCGTGCTTTCCCTGGGCTATCTTCTGGCAGGAGTTGCACTCCCCGCAAGGTGGTTCATTTATCTGGCAATTCAATGCCTGAGCCAGATTTATAGCCAGGGTCATTTTGCCCACATGAGGAGGCCCTATAAACATATAGGCATGAGTCAGGGAGCCTTTCTCCAGGCTTCGCTGGAGCAAAGATACCGCCTTGCGTTGCCCTATTACCTGCCACATATGTTAATCCTTTTTAGCATCTAAAACAGGTCGCAACTGGTAAGGTCTTCATATGTCTGGCGCCGGCGGATAAGCCGTTCCTTACCTTCCTTAACCAGAATAACAGCTGGCTTGAGAGAGGCGTTATAATTACTCTGGAGGGGCAGGCTATAGGCTCCACAAACGGGTATGGCTATTATATCGCCTCTTGTAATCGGCGGTAGATTGATATCTTTAACCAATATGTCGCCGGACTCGCAGAACCTGCCGGCAATCGTAACCTGCTCTGCTTCTTCCTCCAGCATTTTATTAGCCACAAACGCCTCGTAGGGCGAGCCATAGAGGGCGGGACGTATATTATCAGCCATACCACCATCCACCGAAATGTAACGCTTGATACCCGGTATGTCCTTTATCACCCCTGTCTTATACAGCGCCACGCCAGCCTGAGCAACTATCGCCCTGCCCGGCTCTATAGTTAGCATTGGCAGTGATAGTTCTAATCGGCGGCATCTGCTGATTAACCTTGACACTATGGTCTCGGCATAAAAAGATACGGGAGGCACCGGCTCCCCCATTGTATATTGCACTGCAAAACCGCCACCTATGTCTAACTCCTCAAGCTCAAAGCCATGCTTTTGCTTCATATCAGCCGCAAAGTCAAGTACAATTTCAATAGCTTCCTGGTATGGCTGGGATTCAGTAATTAACGAACCTATATGAAAATGCAAGCCAACCAGATTCAGGTTGGGAGCCGACATCGCTTTTTTTACCATCTCGTCGGCGGCAAAGAGTGGAATACCGAATTTACTGCCGATAATACCGGTGGTAATATGTTCATGCGTATGAGCATCCACCCCCGGGGTCAGTCGCAGCATAATATCGGGTATGTGCCCCGTTTCTTCAGCCATTGCCGCCAGCATCTCCAGCTCATTCTGGCTATCAACAACTATACGGCTTATATGGTGCTTTATCGCCATGTTAAGCTCTTCGGCCGATTTATTGTTGCCATGCAGATATACCATATCCATGGGGAAATCAGCCGACCTGGCTATTGCAAACTCCCCGTCAGAGACTACATCCAGCCCCAACCCTTCCTCTCTAAGAATAACTGCCAGTGCACCGTTAAGAAAAGCTTTACTGGCATATATAACGGTGGTATCGGCATAGCGCTGTCTGAATTCCGCTTTAAACTCCTGGCACTTATTACGTAAAGTAAATTCATCAAACAGATATAAGGGCGTGCCGTACTCGGCAACCAGCTCTACAGTGTCGCAGCCGCCAATAACAAGATGGCCCTTCTTGCTCACACCGGCAGATAATGGAAGGGTTGACTGTCTTTGCACCATTACTTTCAATAATAACAATACGCCATCATTCAAGTCAATTAAGATAAGTCGCTGCCTCTTTACAGTATGGCTTTATTTAGTTAAAATACTGGTATCTCTGATTTATATATAAGGAAATATAAGTTAAGTATTCGGAGTGATTTGCATTATGATTAAAGCTGTATTCTTTGACCTGTATCAAACCCTGATTAACTACGACCCACCCCGGGAGGCACAACTGGCGCATATAATCAACGATTATGGGATTGAGGTAACGGCAGATGCACTACGCCGACCCATGGTTATAGCCGATGAATTTATCTACGAAGAACATTCACGCCTACCCATAAGTAAACGCAGTGAAAAAGAACAAAAAACACTCTTTGCAAAGTATCAATCAATACTATTGAAAGAGGCTGGTATAGATCCTGCACCAGAGCTTATACGCAATAACATAGTCAAGATGCAGCAAATCAAGTTCAATCGCGTTCTTTTCGATGATGTCCTGCCTGCTCTTGAACAGCTTAAACAAAACGGATTTATACTGGGACTTATATCAAACATAGATAGCGATATAACTCCACTCTTTGATAAACTGAAGCTTACACCGTTGCTTAATGTGGTGGTAACATCCAGGGATACCGGTTACCATAAACCTCAACCCGAGATATTTAACGAAGCCGCCAGACAGGCCGGAGTAAAAGCCGGGGAATCAATGTATATCGGTGACCAGTACCAGATCGATGTCCTCGGTGGCAAAGAAGCCGGTATGCAGGGTGTACTTCTTGATAGAAACGGTTATTTCAACGAGGATATTAAGGAACTCATAATAAAAGACCTCTACCAGCTCGTAGATTACCTGTTAAACGAGAGGGGGTAGAAATGGCATTATCTATATCAAGCCCTGCCTTTAGCGGAGGGGAGAAAATACCGCCTGAATATACCTGTGAAGGCAGTGATATCTCGCCACAGCTTGATTGGATCGGGATTCCCGAAGAAGCTAAATCGCTAGCTCTTATAGTTGATGATCCGGATGCTCCCGGCGGCGTCTTCACCCACTGGGTTATTTTTAACATCCCACCAGACAGCAGCGGGTTATCGGAAGCATTTCCGTCAACACCCGGATTGCCCGATGGCACTCTGCAGGGTGGGAATGACTTCGGCAGAACTGGATACGGTGGCCCCTGCCCACCACCCGGTAAATCGCACAGGTATCGCTTTACTCTTTATGCTCTTGACAAAAAACTTGACCTGGTTGCGGGTTCATCTAAAAACCAGATTCTAGATGCTGCCAGAGGCCACATCCTGGCTCAGGGGCAGCTTACCGGCACCTATCAGCGTTAATCCCCAAGAAAAAGGCAGCCAGAACCTGGCTGCCACCGATTTTAAACCGTTCTGGATTCAGGCGTTTCCTTTTTCTTGTTTTTCCTGTTGTTTTTCCTGAGTAATGTCTTCAATTTTCTGGAACCAGCGTCTTATTTCATCCAGGCCGGGCGGAGCAACATAAAACACCTGGATATCTGAGGCAAACTGTACCTGATGCCCCTCCCTCATCAACAGTATTCCAATTTCATTACTTTTGAGCGTTTCATCTATTTTTTTAGCAATGTGTTCATTCCTTCTTTTTTGAGCCCCCAGGAAGGCCTGATACACCTGCGAAAATACCTTCTGGTTCTGCAGGCCAACCGACAGGCAACGGCTCCAGTCCATAAACTCTAGCAAAATATCTCCGTCCTCTATCGGTTGAATACTGGCTCCCTTGTCCAGGCTACTCTTAACGATATCATAGCTGCCCGTATTCATTTGCTTTATGGCTTTAATACCTTTTTCGCCGGTGGACGTTACCAGTTCATGATATACCTTTTTTACTTCGGTTAGCTTTTCTTCAAGGTTTTTAACCTGCGTTTGGGCTTGCTCCCAGTATTTATTAAATAATTCCAGGAATTCTTTCTCTGGCTCAAAGGGTGCAATAATAAGAGGCACGAAAAATATTTTCCTTCCCTTCTTGAATTTTTTTACCGAGGGCTTCTTTACCTTGCCCAGTTTTTCAGCCATATAATTAATTACCCCCGCAGCTTTTACTGGTGTTTTTCCTCATATTATCACAATTATACTAACTTGTCCCTCTCGGAGCTCTATTAAAGTCATAATATACAAACACAGGCCGGTGTTTAGCCGACCTGTGTTTTTTCTTTGTTCTTCAGGTTTATTGCTGGCTCAGTTTAACTTTGCTGTAGCATTCACTGCAATATACCGGTCTGCCTTCACGTGGCTCAAATGGTACTTCTGTTTCCTTGGAACATTCAGCGCATACTGCCGGGAACATCTGCCGCTGTGACCTATAGCCATAGCCACCATTCTGGTAACGAGATGTTTTCCTCGATTGACGGCATGAAAGGCATCGCTTTGGCTCATTTGTATAGCCCTTTGTCTGGAAAAACTCCTGTTCCTGTGCGCTAAAGGTAAAGTTTACCCCGCAATCGGAACATTGGATAGTCTTGTCTTCGAAGCTCAATGTATGACCTCCTCTCTTCTATATTAGTTGGTTAGAACTAAGGTCATCCATTGTTTGATTGAATTAGGGTAAATACTGTGTAATCTCACTATTTGTGATAACCTTGTACTGAAAACCACCATAAACAATATACACTAATGGAATTATTTTTGCAAGCACTATAACTAATATTGAAATAAAAACTATTGCTCTGCCATCGTTTGTTAGATATAATTTGTCTCAATCAGTGAAGTGGGAAAGGAAGAACACTTACTGTGAATGAAGTACTGCTATATACAGGTTCAGTTATTATCATTATCTGGGGAGTAGCCCATTTAATACCCACCAGAGCTATCGTCAGGGGTTTCGGGGCTATATCGGAGGACAATAAGAAGATAATAACGATGGAATCAATCGCTGAAGGCCTCACCCTTTGCTTCCTCGGCGCGTTAGTATTGATGGTTACTATCGTGGGGGGTTCTGAAGATCAGGTCTCAAAGGCAGTATTTTGGGCATCATCTATAATGCTTCTTATTATGGCAGTGCTTACCGCGGTAACCGGAGCCCGGACGTCTCTTGTACCGTACAAGATATGCCCTTTCGTTAAGGCGACCGTAGCGATACTTTTTATTCTGGGAAGTGTTCTATAAAATACTCTCACAATAATACACCTTAGGAGGAATAAAATGTCACAGCAGGTTAGAACATGGGTTAAGTATGTTTCTGGAATGGAGTATGACGATTTTGCCGACGCCGAGAAGCTTGTTGTTCGGCAGGAGAACCATAACAAGGTAGCTTTTGAGTTCTGGGATTACGAAGGGAAGAGAGGGGAAATGACAGTACCAATCAACGTAGCTGTTGTTCTCGCTAGGTCTATCTTGCTCTGTATAGATGGTAAGTTGGACCAAATTGGTATAAATCTATGATGAAAAGATACATATTGTATGAAAGGTAATAAAATGAAGTTATTTGTCATTTTCCCGGCCAGGAACGAGGGTGATACTATAGCCCAGTGTATTGAAATAGCGCACAAAAGCAAATACAAACCAGAGATACTCGTCGTAGACGGCCACTCAGGGGATAATACTAAAGCAGAAGCCAGGGATGCCGGAGCCATAGTTATATCACAGAGTAAAGGTGTTTACCCGGCTAAAGGTATAGCCATGAAAGATGGCGCCAGGGAAGCCCTTAAAAGAGGAGCCGACTGTATCGCATTTCTGGATGCCGATATTATCAATCTAACTCCTGAATGGATAAACCTTCTTGCCGAGCCTGTTATTGAAAAGGCATGTGATATGTCACGGGGCTACTACAGAAGGGCTGAATATGATGGTGCCGTTACCAAACTGGTAGCCAAGCCATTAATCGGTGTTTTCTTCCCCGAAATTGCCCATTTTAATCAGCCTCTCAGCGGTGAAATATGCGCCACCCCTGAACTCTTTAAAGACCTGCTCAGGAGCAGAGACTGGCCTGTTGGTTGGGGCGTCGATATCTGGCTGTTAATAGAGTCTGCCATGAAGGACTATCAAATCATTGAGGTATACATGGGAACAAAAGTACATACCTCAAGACAAGAATATCTTGTCGATGTGATAAGGCTGAGCAAGATGGCAGAGCAGGTATCACTGGCCACCTTTAAAGAAGCAATAAAATATAAGCGCATAGGTAATCTGAAGAGAATTCGTCTATAATCGCAGATTAAATATCATTCCTGAATCTACAGTGGATTAAATCAAGCATATCATCAGTTTTAGGTATTATAAACAGGTGGATGGGTTCATTCACCCAATCCCAGTTCCTTTATTGCCTTGCTCCAACCCTCTGGCCCTATCCCTTTAACCTTCTTCATATTCTTAACCTTTACCTTGCTCCACCTGTTACCCTGTCCCTGCACCAGCATCGGCTTGTCAACAGAAGCCAGCATCGCTATATTAGACTCGTCAT
>DAOWJL010000035.1 GCA_030640385.1 Dehalococcoidia bacterium
ATAGGTCCGGGTACCGAGCATCTCGGCGGCGACACTTATTACATAACGCGGTTTTGTATCCTTTTCCATAAGTAACTCCTTACCTATATCCTTCAGCTGGTTCTAATCTGGTTGAGTTTCTGGAACAGTTCCTTCTCCTCTGGTGATAGGTTAGTCGGTAGCAATACATTTATCCTGACTTTCAGGCCTCCCCGTGAGCTTTTACCCAGGTGGGGCATACCCTGTCCCGCCAGGCGAAAGATGCGGCCATTCTGTGTTTCCGGCGGAATTTTAAGTTCCAGTTTCCCCTTGAGAGTGGCTACTTTAACCTCGCCACCCAGCACGGCTGTCGTTAGCGGGACGTCTACATTGACATACAGGTCGTCACCACGGCGCTCAAATAGCGGGTGTGGTTTAACAGTTATTGCCAGGTAAAGATCGCCCTTGGCGCCACCATAGCCTTCCCCCCCCTTGCCGGCAATCCGTACCCTGGAACCGGTTTTGACGCCGGCTGGTATCTTGACCTCCAGCCGCTTCATACGGCTGACTGAACCCCGCCCCTGGCAGACCGAGCAGAGCGCATTCTGTATCCGCCCACTGCCGTGGCAGGTGGCACAGGCTTCTTCATCTTGTAGGCTAAGCAGACGGCTGGTGCCTGAAAAAGCCTCTTCCAGTGTTACCTCAAGCGGGTGCTCTATATCCCGTCCCCGCCTGGGTTGGGGGCGGCGTGTGTAGGTGCCGGCTCGGCTGCCACGCAACAGTTCATCAAGAAGGCTATCAAAACCCTCCCCACCAAATCTATAGGTTTTAGCACCGCCGAAAAGGTCGCCGAAATCAAAATTCTGGAAAGGTACCCCCCGTCCTCCAGCACCGGCAAACTGGTCGGCGTACTGCCATTTATCACCAAACTGGTCGTACTTCATTCTTTTTTCCTTGTCGGAGAGAACCTCATAGGCTTCGCTTATCTGTTTGAACCTTTCTTCAGCGGTTTTATCACCCGGATTGACATCAGGGTGATGCTTGCGCGCCAGCCGGCGAAATGCTTGTTTTATTTCCCTTTCGCTGGCGTTGCGGTTCAAGCCTAATATGCTATAGTAGTCTTTACCAGCCATTTTTCTCTCCATCCAGTTCCGAAATTTATTATAATAGATGCTTAGCTTACTTGTCAAATAATAATTAAATAAGATGATAAAGAATTATTAATAGACTCATGGTAATTAAAAAGGTTTTCAGCCAAAAAACAAAAACTCTTGACAAATAGATATTTGCCTGTTTATAATAAAAGAAACCTGTTTGAATCCCCTCTTCAGAATTGTTTCAAATTTTATGCTTGGCTGTTTCCAGTTGGGATTTTTTAGAGTTCTCCGGGTTTAAAGTTAAGTTTACCTAATGTCAAAGTACATCTTTGTTACCGGTGGCGTTGTTAGTTCGGTTGGTAAGGGTATCACTGTTGCCTCTATAGGCAACATCCTTAAAAGCCGCAAGATAAGCGTCTCGGTTCAGAAGCTGGACCCCTACCTCAATGTCGACCCGGGAACGATGTCTCCCTATCAGCACGGTGAGGTGTTTGTTACCAGAGATGGCGCCGAAACCGACCTCGACTTGGGCAATTATGAGCGCTTTATTGATGTTGAGCTTACCGCCGATTCCAATGTTACCTCGGGCCAGATTTACAGTGCCGTTATTGCCAAGGAAAGGCGGGGGGACTTCCTGGGGGGCACCATCCAGGTGGTTCCACATGTGACCACCGAGATTAAAAAACGTTTCCGGCGATTGGCGGATAAGTCAAAGGCTGATGTGGTTATTATAGAAGTGGGTGGTACGGTAGGCGATATTGAGGGACAGCCGTTCCTGGAGGCTATCCGGCAGATGAGAAACGACGTTGGCCGTGATAACGTGCTTTTTATCCATGTCACCCTTCTTCCCTATATAAGTACTACCAAGGAGCTGAAGACAAAGCCCACCCAGCACAGTGTTAATGAGTTGAGGCGCATCGGTATCCAGCCGGATATCATCATCTGCCGCAGCGACTATCCCATCTCGGACGGGATAAAGGATAAGATATCCCTCTTCTGTGATGTTGAGCGGGAGGCTGTCATTCCACTGCCCACAGTGTCTACAATATATGAGGTACCACTGATACTGGAAGAAGAAGGTATAGGAAAACTGGTGGTCAAAAAGCTGGGCCTTAAAAAGCGAAGGACAGACCTCGGTAAATGGCGGAAAATGGTCAGTTGCCTCAAGGAGCCCTATGAGACGGTCAACATTGCCCTGGTAGGTAAATATGTAGAATTAGAGGATGCCTATTACTCGGTACGGGAGGCACTGTGCCACGCCGGACTATATCATAATAGGAATATCAATCTACAGTGGGTACACTCAGAGGAACTGGAAAAGGATGGCGGCGAGGCTCTACTGCGGCAGGCTCAGGGTATCATAGTCCCCGGCGGCTTCGGCATCAGGGGAATTGAGGGCATGATAAAAGCGGCTACCTATGCCCGTGAAAATGAGATTCCCTATCTGGGGCTTTGCCTGGGAATGCATGTTATGGTTATTGAGTTTGCCCGTCATGTACTGGGCTCGGATAAGCCTAATTCCACCGTGTTTGATGAATCCACTCCCCATCCGGTTATAGCTCTCCTTCCGGACCAGAGGGCGATAAAAAACAAGGGCGGCACCATGCGTCTGGGAATATATCCATGTCGGTTGGTTGCCGGCAGCCGTGCGGCTGCTGCCTATGGCCAGGAACTGGTTCAGGAGCGGCACCGGCACCGCTATGAGTTTAATAATGAGTATCGTGATATACTGGCGGCGGCGGGAATGGTTTATAGCGGGCTATCCCCCGATGAAAGCCTGGTGGAAGTCTGTGAGCTGATAGACCACCCGTGGATGGTCAGCTGCCAGTTCCACCCGGAGTTTGGTTCTCGCCCCGGTCGTCCGCACCCCCTGTTTCTTGATTTTGTCGGTGCTGCCAGGGATATACTGCGTGAAGGGGCTCAGCCATCATTACCCCTTAATCCTTAATTCAGGAGGCCTTAGATGCGTATCTTTTTAGACACAGCCAATATTGACCAGATTAAACAGGGTGTAAAGCTTGGCGTGGTCAGTGGTGTTACCACCAACCCGACGCTGGTATCTAAAGAGGGGCATAAAGATTATAAAGCGGTGGTGAAGGAAATCTGCTCTATTGTTCCCGGTCCTGTTTCAGCCGAGGTGGTGGTGGAGGGGACGCAAGCCATGCTTGAGCAGGCGCGGCAGATTGCCACCTGGGCATCCAATGTGGTTATAAAAATTCCATCTACTGTCGATGGATTAGAGGTAACATCGCAATTAGCCAGGGAGAATATAAAGGTAAATATGACCCTGTGCTTCTCATTGAATCAGGCTCTCCTCGGGGCATTGGCCGGTGCTACCTATATCAGTCCCTTTGTCGGCCGGCTGGATGATGTCGGTCATGATGGAATGGAATTAGTTAAAGATATCGTAGATGTCTTCAAGAAATACGATAACTTGACAACCGAGGTGCTGGCTGCTAGTATTCGTCATCCCCTGCATTGCGTGTCGGCAGCCAAGGCCGGGGCTCATATTGCCACCGTTCCCTACAAAGTACTATTGCAGATGATGAAACACCCGCTTACCGATATCGGCGTTGAGCGTTTCCTTGCCGACTGGAAAAGCGTCTCGGGCGACAAATAAACAGGTAAATAAGCTATAAATATGCCTCATATTAATATAACTCATATTAATATAATTAATCCATTCTCCGGCGGAGGACAAGGGTGGCAAAGAGGAAGGTAAATACATGGATATCAGCCAATTAGAGAGTAAAAGCAGGGAAGAACTGCTTGGGCTGGCTAAAGAAAATGGGCTGGCAAACTATACAGGCCTTAAGAAGCAGGAGCTCATTATGCGCCTGCTGCGGGCGAATGCCGAGCAGCAGGGCCATGTCTTCTGTAGCGGTATTCTGGACGTAATGACTGATGGTTATGGCTTCCTCCGGCAGGATACTCTTCTACCCAGCTCCCTGGATGTTTATGTCTCCCAGTCCCAGATACGGCGCTTCGGTCTGCGTACCGGTGATATGGTCGTCGGGCAGGGAAGACCGGCTAAGGCAGGTGAAAAATACTATGGTCTGCTGCGTGTCGAGGCGATTAATGGTATGAACCCAGAGCTGGCAAGAAGCCGCCCCCATTTTGGCTCGCTCACTCCCACCTTCCCGGATAAATTAATAAACCTGGAAACCACACCCGAAAACCTGTCCACCCGGCTTATCAACCTGATTGCCCCTATCGGCAGGGGGCAGCGCGGGTTAATCGTTTCCCCGCCCAAGGCGGGCAAGACGCTACTGTTAAAAATGATAGCTAATGCAGCTAATACTAATTATAGTGATATTCACCTGATGGTATGCCTTATCGGCGAGCGCCCGGAGGAAGTTACCGATATGAAGCGCTCGGTTAAGGGCCAGGTAATAAGCGCTACCTTTGATGAACCGGTGGAGAATCATACCCGTGTTGCTGAGTTAGCGCTGGATAGAGCCAAGCGATTGGTAGAAAGCGGTGTTGATGTGCTCATTCTCCTTGATGGCATTACCCGGCTTACCCGTGCCTATAATCTGGCTATGCCTTCCAGCGGACGCACCCTATCCGGTGGTATTGACCCCGGTGCTTTGCATCCGGCAAAGCGCTTCTTTGGTGCCGCCCGTAATATAGACGAAGGCGGCAGCCTGACAATTATCGCCACCTGCCTTATTGACACCGGCAGCCGTATGGATGAGCTTATCTATGAGGAGTTCAAGGGTACGGGCAATATGGAACTCCACCTTGATAGGCGGTTGGCTGAACGCAGCACATTCCCGGCAATAGACATACAGCGTAGCGGAACCAGACGGGAGGAGCTGCTTCTGGACGAAAACACAATTAAACAGATTCGTCTGCTGAGGCGTATGATGGCTATGATTTCTGCAAACTCGGTGAACTCTGTCGAAACCACAGAGAGAATTCTGGAACGCTTGCGTAAGACGAAGACAAATGCCGAGTTTCTGGCCGGTCTGGGCAAGGAAAAATAGAAAAGGCAATCCCTTCCAGTCCCCCGGGGTATTGACAAATGAAACTTTCTCCCTTATAGTGGTAGAAATGTGATAAAGATACCCCACATTGTGATATGGATGTGATATAGATACCCTCCTTGACAGGGTGTGGTATCATATACTATCATATAAATAAGTATTAGAAAGGAGGTGGTTGTATGGGTATAGCCCGCAAGGGGGATGAGTAATAAAGCTCAAAAAACGGAAAACAGATATACATTGTCTCTATAAAGAAAGCAGATGACCTAAGGTCATATGTTTATTTATGGCGATATGCAAATAAACAAAGGAGAAAATTTAAGTTCGATGAAGAAAAAAATAACTAAAATACTGGGAGTGGTGCTGACTTTAGCACTGCTTTCAAGTCTGGCTATGGTAGCTGCTCCGGTAGCCGCTGCTCCGGGCACCAATGCCTTTGGCGCTATCGGCATGCCGGCTATAGCGACGGAGACCGAAGTCGGTGTCATGGCTATTGCCCCGGATGGCACCATTTATGCCGCTATCTACGATGAGGACCTTGACGAGTGGGACATCATGATGTCCACCGACGGCGGCTTCAAATGGACGGCTACGACGCTGACAGGCCTGGTTGACTACGATGGCGACATCGGGGACTGGGACGATAATGGAGACC
>DAOWJL010000001.1 GCA_030640385.1 Dehalococcoidia bacterium
CATTAACGCCGCCCTCAAGCTTTACCGCCTGGGCGTTACCTTCCTGTATAAAGCGGGCGGAGTTGCGTAGGGCATCCTCGCTGCTTATATGATAGGTCATAAACGGCAGGTCGCCAATTACCATAGCCTTTCTGGAGCCCCTGGCCACCGCTTTGGTGTGGTGTAGCATATCCGCCATTGTCACCGGTATGGTTGATTCATAACCCAGAACCACATTACCTAGGCTGTCACCGACAAGGATGAGGGGTATTCCCGCCTCGTCAATTATTTTGGCGGTTGTATAATCATAGGCGGTAAGCATAGTAATCTTCTCGCCCTTTTGCTTCATATCCTTTATCAGGTTGATGGAAATGCGCACCTTAATCTCCTTTAAAAAGGTATATTTTCTATAGCCCGCCTGGTCTCGACAATCCTGTTTTTACTATCGACATAAACCAGACGCGGTAGAAAATCGTTAGCTTCACTATCTTCCACCTGGCAGTATGAGAGAATGAGCATGATATCACCTTTTTGTGCCAGTCTGGCGGAGGCGCCGTTGAGGCAAATCTGGCCACTGTCCCTGATACCCTCAATGGCATAGGTGGTGAAGCGGGCACAGTTATTGAGATTGAGCACCTGCACCTGTTCGTAGGGGAGAATATCAGCCTCGACCATCAGCTTCTTATCGATGGTAATGCTGCCTTCATAATCAATATTTAGATTGCTAACGCGGGCGCGGTGGATTTTACTTTTTAACATCATTCTCATTCTATTCTCCTGTTATATTAATGGCTGGCTCAATATAGCCTGAAGCTCATCAGCCTGCTCGTCATTTATCTTCCCTTTTGCCAGGGCGATGGGGATTGTTTTAAGCCCCAGCTCCTGATAGGCCTGGCTTAATTCAGGTGCTACCTTCCGCAGTGCATTCAGGTGTTTTTTAATTGTGCCGCTATCACCGCGGGCGATGGGTCCGGTGAGGCACTGCGGTATGCCTGTAGAATCTATGTTATAAATCGTGCCCCGCAGCAAGGGTAGCAGTGCCCGGGTGGCCTGCTGTGGCGGGATGCCGAAACTCTGCCACAGGTCGGTTGCTATTTTAAAGAGGGTTACCATATAGTTGCAGGCGAATACTGCCGCCGTATGGTAAAGTACTTTATCTTCCGCTTTAAGCTCAATCCAGCGGCCGCCGAGGGCGGTAGCCATCTCCCTGAGTATCGTCAGCAGAGGCTCTTCGGCTTCAATGGCATAGGTTATACCCGGCAGGTTCTCCTGCCTTAAGCCGGTGAAGGTCTGCAGCGGATGGAAAGCACCGACGGCGGCACCGGTTTCTCTGGCTGGTGCCAGGATGTCGGTTGAATCGGCGCCGCTGCAGTGAACTGCACTCTGTCCCGGCCGCCACTTAACATCGGCAGCCACGGAGGCAATTACATCATCGGGAGTGGTGATAAAGATGAGTTCGGCAGCATCGGCTGTTGCCTGATTGTTGCGAAAAGACTGGCAGCATTCTATAAGCCGGGCTAGTTTATCGGCTGATTGCTGGTTGCGGCTGGATACAGCCACTACCGTGTAGCCTTTATTGTTCAGGGTGGTCGCCAGAGTAGTAGCCACTGTTCCGGCACCGATAAAGCCAATCTTAATCATATCCCAATTAAAAAACACCTTCTCCGATACAGCAGAGAAGGCTATTTAAAGTCCGTCTCGGTCGTATCCGATCCAAGCGAAGCCAATAATAATTTTGATTTAATTTTTAGCTCATCGCCAGACGGTCGATGGCTAATAGAGTCATTCTATTATTCCGTATCTGAATTGTCAATTCTATAGGTGTATTATTTTAGCTTTTTCAGTTCCCGGAAAAGTTCTGAGCACAGGCTGTCATTGATTGCCGGCATGGCCTTCCGGAAGAGGGTGTTATGCAGGGCGGTTATGGATATATAGCCACTCTCCAGTAGCTGGATATCCGTGTTTTTATCGGCGTTGTTATTCTGCTTCTGGCGGACCAGCCAGTAGTATTTGCGCCTGCCGTCGTGCCCTTCTTCTACGGTGTCGATGTGGGTCTTATGGGCGGGTTGGGCAATCTTTATACCTTTTATACCAGCCAGCGATAAATCGGGCAGGTTGATGTTGAGAAAAATATCGGAAGGCAGATTTTTAGCTATAATCTTTTCGGCCAGTAGCTTAGCCAGCCGGGCTGCATTTTCCCAGCCGGAATTGCCTGTGGCGGCTACCGAAATAGCCAGGGCGGGTAAGCCGCGCAGGTAACCCTGCAATGCGGCGCCTACCGTCCCCGAGATGAGTATGTCATCGCCCAGATTATGACCCTGGTTTATGCCGGAAACTACGAGATTTACGTCATCTTTTATTAGCTTGCCCAGTGCCAGGATGACACTGTCGCAGGGAGTGCCCTCAATTGAATAGGCTTCTACACCCGATACCACAGGCGATATCTTCTGTACTCTTAAAGGCTGGCGCAGGCTGACCGCCGTTCCCGAAGCGCTCTGTTCCCTGTCCGGGGCTACCACTACCACCCGGGCGATGCCCTTTAATTCTCTGACCAGTGCCCATAGTCCCGGGGCAAGTATGCCGTCGTCGTTGGTTACCAGTATCTGCATCTATTTTTCAATTGAAGTTTACCACGATGGTAATAGCCGGGACAAATGTAAAGATATTTTGTTAGAATTTGATGCAAAAGTAGCTATATGGTATCCTGAAATGCAAAGCCAGCCGGTTTTGCTTATACCCTTGAACTACTTGGTTGCTATTCTTATATAACCCGGCTTAAGAGGTAAAGATGGAAAAGGAAATGAACATATTAAAAGAAGCTATCGTTAATCCCGGTAAATTCTGTATTACCTGGGAGCAGATTGCCGGCCGCGGAGCTTTTGAAAAGCAACGGGAAGAGATATTTAAAAATGCCCGGATAGCCGCCAGGGGCGGTAGAATTCACGGCATAAGTGTCACCGATAATCCAAGTGGCACACCGGCCTTTGCTACCGAGATGCTGTGTGCCGAAATCAAGAAGCTGGGCATAGAGCCGCTGGTTCATCTCGCTCTGAGGGATAAGAACAGGAATGAAGTTGAGAGTCTGCTCTACGGGATGGCGGCTGCCAGTGTGCGCAATCTGCTCGTGTTGTCAGGGGATTATCCATCCGAAAGCGGCTTCAGCGGCAAGGCAAAGCCCGTCTTTGATTTGGATCCGACGCATGTTATGCAGCTGGTAGAAACAATGAACAATGGCCTGGAGTATGAGGCGCTGGGTAAACAGGTAAGCCTCAATCCGACGGATTTCTTTGCCGGCGTTGCCGTTTCACCCTTCAAGAAGCTGGAAGCGGAGCTTATGGGGCAGTATTACAAGCTGGGGAAAAAGCTGAAAGCCGGTGCCGCTTTCATAGTCAGCCAGGTCGGCTATGATGCCCGAAAAATGCATGAACTTATTCAGTGGTTAAAGGAAGAAGGGTATGATATTCCGGTGCTGGTAAACATCTATGTCCTCAGTTATCCGGCGGCTAGATTGATGAACAGCAACCAGATACCCGGCTGCGTAGTTACCGATAAACTTCTAGCCAAACTGGCGGAGGAGAGACAGGCAGAGGATAAGGGGAAGGCAGCCAGGCTATTACGGGCAGCAAAGATGTATGCCCTGGCAAAGGGGATGGGTTATGCCGGAGCCCACATCGGCGGGCACGGTCTAAAATATGAAATGGTTGAATACATTATTGACAAGGGCGAGGAGCTATTGCCCAACTGGCAGGAGCTCGTAGCCGAGTTTGATTACCCGCAGGAAGACGGTTTCTATTTTTTTGAGAAAGATAATAAGACGGGTTTGAACAGCGGCAGGCCGACAGTAAGGCCGTTAAAGCCGGCAAAGCAGTTGATGTACAGCTTTTACCGCATTGTTCACGGTGCTTTCTTCGAGCCAAGGCACCCTTTCTTCGGAATGTACCGGCGTTTGTCAAGGCGCGCCGACGCCTCCGGGTGGATGAAAAACCTGGTTGCTTATTCTGAGCACCTGTCCAAGGTAGCCCTCTTCGGCTGCCAGAATTGTGGCGATTGCGCCCTTTTTGATATCGCCTATATATGCCCCATGTCCCGGTGTCCCAAGAGCCAGAGGTTAGGCCCCTGCGGCGGCGGCTTTGAAGGCTGGTGCGAGGTCTATCCCAATGAAAAAAAGTGTATCTGGGTAAAAGCTTATGAAAGACTCAAGGCTTACAAGGAAGAGGGCAGCATAGGCGCTTATACCATACCGCCGTGCAACTGGGGGCTGCGGGAAACTTCTTCCTGGATCAATTTCTATCTGGGCAGGGATCATACCGCTAAAAGGTTGGGGGTAAAGCCACCGCGAGAGAAAGCTAAGAAGAAAAAGAAGTAGCCGGCAGCCTGTTACAAAGTATGTTGAGAATAGTTATTTTATTGCCTTAGCTATAATCTCTGCCAGGTCCAGCACCTTTACTCTATTATCAGCCCCTTTATCTTTTAGCCCGTCTTCAAACATGGTCATACAGTACGGGCAGCAGACACAAATAGTCTCAGGATTTTCCTTCATTGCTTCCTCAATGCGTAGCACATTGATATGCTTACCGATCTTCTCTTCCATCCACATACGCCCGCCGCCGGCACCACAGCAAAAAGACCTGTCGTGGTGGCGTTCCATCTCTACCGGCGCCTGATTGGTAGCCAGCGCGATGGCTTTACGCGGGGCTTCGTAGATATTGTTATAGCGCCCCAGGTAGCAGGAATCATGAAAGGCTATATTACCCAGGTCTCTGGTCTGGGTAAGTTCCAGCCTACCTTCCTTGATGAGGTTATTAATGAGCTCGGTATGATGAACAACTTCCAGCTCAATCCCATACCGGCGATAATCATTCTTTAAGGTGTGGTAACAATGAGGGCACTGTGTAATAACCTTTCTGACGCCCTTCTCCTTAAACATTTCGATGTTTTCTTTAACCATACGGTCGAAAACATATTCATTTCCCAGGCGGCGCAAGCTATCGCCGCAGCATGGTTCATCTTTACCCAGAATGCCCCAGGAAACGCCGGCAGAATCCAGTATTTTGGTTACAGCCAGGGTGACATGTCTGCTGCGGGCATCATAAGCACCGGCACAGCCTACGAAGAAAAGGCACTCCGTTTTGCCGGCTTCAAAAGGCTGGACGTTGATTTTGGCTGCCCATTTAGTACGCTCCGCAGGGGCAATACCCCAGGGGTTGCTGCGCTGTTCCATATTTTCAAAAAAGTTCAGCAGTTCCTGCGGGAACCTGGCTTTCATCTCTACCAGATCTCGTCGCATATCGGTGATTCTGGGCACATGCTCAATAAATGCTGGGCATACCTCCATACAAGCCCCGCAGGTAGTACACTCCCAGATAACCTCTTCGTCAATACTACCATCTTGACCACCGCCAATTAAGGGTAGTTTAGCCTGTTCTTTATTGATTAACATTGGGCCATTCGTTAATAAATTCTCTTTAATATCATGGATCACCAGGCGCGGATTTAATGGTTTATTTGTGGACGTAGCCGGACATACATCTGAGCAACGGCCACATTCAGTGCAGCAATAGGAGTCAAATAGGGCTTTCCAGGTAAATTGGTCTACCTGTCCTACACCGAAAACGTTACCTTTATTGAATTCTTCTCTGGGTTGAAGGCTCATCCTGGTTAGTCTTTTGAAAAAGCTATTCGGGATGACAGTAAGAATATGCATATGTTTGCTATAAGGCAGGTAATTTAGAAAACAAAGCAATACTATGGCATGGATCCACCAAGAAATGTTAGCCAAGCTGATTAAACTTTCCGTAGAAGCGCCTGGCAAAATAGAAGAAGCCACGAAACTTGATATTGGCATATAAAGTGCCGCACGTTCACTGCCCTGAGCTATCTCACTACTGTGTAAACCAAAAAAGGCGAGCATTAAAACAGCAACCATTCCAAGAATGAAAAAAGCATCACGCGTACGTGCCTCTATGTACTTGGGCGGGAAAAATAAGCGGCGCCCGGCTGCAGTGAGCACAGCTAATAAAGCAAGGAGAGATGCGATATCAAAAATAAGGGCAATAGTGTAGTAAAGACCGGTTGGTAGATTTGCCAGGTTGATGTAATCCGGGAAGATTCCGGCAAGTAAAAATTCGGTGTTGGCAACTAGTAAAATCATAAAACACCAGAAGAGGATGGCGTGGTTTACACCGAACCGATAGCTTCCGGAAATAGAACACCGCTGGGCAAAGGAGTACAGGAACAAATCCCTGATGCGCTTGCCCAGGTGATCAAAACGATTTTCAGCCTTGCCCAGGGTGATCAATCGGAAGTAGCGGAAGCAGCTCCATCCAAAAAACGATATAGAGATCAAGAAAATGGTTAAAAATAATATACTATTAGTCAATATGCTTTCTCCCCTTACGATCTCCGGCGTTTTTTGTAATGGGTTGCCTATTTTCTTTAGGCTTAATTCTCTGGGCACGCAGCTCACTGATGCGTCTGGTAATAACTGGAACCACTTTTAAAACATCACCCACAATGCCGTAGGAGGCAACTTCAAAGATAGGCGCCTGCCTATCCTGGTTAATGGCGATAATAACATCCGAATCCTGCATACCGACCAGGTGCTGGATTGCGCCGCTGATACCGCAGGCAATGTATAGCTTCGGCCTGACCGTCTTACCTGTCTGACCGACCTGGCGTTCTACGGGCATCCAGCCAGCTTCCACGACGCTGCGAGAACAACCCACCACACCACCCAGTTCGTCAGCCAGTTCCTGCAAGATGCTGAAGTTTTCCCTGGCGCACATTCCCCGGCCACCGGAGACGATTACGTCAGCGGCTGCCACATCCACAGCATCCAGTTTACTATCTTTTATTATCTCAAGCACTTTGGTGGTGAAATCATCTTCTTTTAAAGGCATGGACTCACGGACAATCTCTCCCCTGAGTGAAGCATCCCTTACCGGCAAAGACATCACGCGTGGTCTTACCGTAGACATCTGTGGCCTTGTATTTTCGGTTAGAATGGTAGCCATGATATTGCCACCGAAGGCAGGACGTGTCTGTAACAAAAAACCTTTGTCATCAATTGCTAAGCCGGTACAGTCTGCAGTAAGCCCGGTCTCGAGTTTGGTTGCCACGGCACCCGCCAGATCCCTTCCCAGGCCGGTCGCGCCTACCAATACAATCTCTGGTTTATACTTTTCCACCAGATAGCAGATAGCCTGGCAGTAAGGTTCGGTGCGGTAAAATCTGAACACCGGAGCATCCATCAGGTAGGATCTGGTTACACCATAGGCAAACGATTCCCGGCAGAGCTCCTCCACTTTGTTGCCAATAACCACGGAGCACAGCTCAACATTCAGTGTTCTGGCCAATTCGGCACCCGCACCCAGTAGCTCCCAGGCGACAAGGGCTGGCTCACCTTCGGTCTGCTCAATAAAGACCCAGACACCCTTGTATTGTTTAATCTTTGCCAGTGCCGCAGCTTCCTTATCGCTTAGAACCTCTGCTTCCGGCTCTGCTACCGCCCTGGATCGGGCTTTGATTTCATCAAGAATCCTCTGCTCTTCGGGAGTGAAATAAATCTCGATGGCGTCAGCCGGGCATACCTTGATACACTTGAGACAACCTATACATTCCTCTATAGAGATAACAGGCTCACAGTCTTCGGTCATTTCTATGGCATCTTTGGGGCAGGAGCTCTGGCAGCGAGCGCCACAGGCAATACATTTTCCGGGAATAAGCCGTGCTTTACCGCGGGGTTTCTTTATTTTCTTTTTCTCTTCCATATACGATTACTTACCTATTCGTCTTCCGATCTATCATATAAGGATAAGCCCCCCCTCACTCAATTTATCTATTAATAAATTGGCTGCTTCATCCGGATTAGCGGCGCCATCGCCCAATATTTCTCCTACGGCTCTCTCCGGGGAGAATATCTTTCGTACTTGCGTAGCCGAACCCTTTAGCCCGATAGTTTCCTCATTTAGTTTCATCTCCTTGTTATCCCATAGTGTTACTGTAGCCCCTTCAGCCATCAGCCGCATCGGCACTGTCGGATAGCGGGGTGTATTAATCTCTCTCACTACAGAAATCATAGCCGGCAGACTTGCTTCAACCACTTCGTCACGCCCTTCCAGTTTACGTCTGGCTATTATTTTTTTTGCCTGCAGGTCTATATTCTCTATATGCTCTACCAGAGTCAGCTGTGAGTATCCCAGGCGGGTAGCAATACCTGGCCCCACTTGAGCCGTGTCTCCGTCAATGGTCTGTTTGCCGCAGAGAACAATAACCACCTCTTCTTTTTGGGCCAGCTGCCTGGTTGCTTCAGCCAGAACCTTGCTCGTAGCCAGGGTATCAGCCCCGCCAAAAGCACGGTCGCTTAAAAGCACGGCATTATCCACTCCCAAAGCTAAAGCCTTCCTCAGCGTAATCTCAGTATTAGGCGGACCCATTGAAATTACTGCCACATTCAAGCCATATTTGCCTTTAAGCCTGAGCCCTTCTTCTAATGCGTGGGTATCAAACGGATTCATAATGAACGGCACACCCTCTCTAATCAGATTACCGGTAACCGGGTCAATCTTGACTTGAGTGGTATCGGGTACCTGTTTAATACATACAACCACTAACATTTATTAGTCCTCAGTGCTTTTTATATATTCAGCGGCGTAATATAGTTTTACTTTCACTGACAAGCTCCAGAGCCAGGCTTATTTGATACTCGCTAAGAATAAGGTTCTATTATAACACAATGTGTTAATTTAAAGCATCAACCCGCTTATGACAGGGATTTTACCTTAAAGCAGGGCGGGATGTCTCTCATTGTCATCATGGATACTAACCTGTATACTCTATACCGAGCAGAATCATGAAGACCAGCGATTTTGATTATCATCTGCCTCAGGAATTTATTGCTCAGTACCCACTTGAACACAGGGATAGGTCGCGGCTTATGCTTGTCAAACGGGATGATGGCTCCATAGAGCACGGTATCCTGTCTGATATAGCCGGTTATTTAGTTGAAGGTGATGTTCTTGTATTCAATGACAGCCGTGTTATTCCGGCGCGGTTTTATGGCAGGAAGGTTGATACCGGCGGCAGGGTAGAGATATTACTGATACGCCACTCCGGTAACGGTGCCTGGGAGGCGCTTGTAAGACCGGGCAGGCGGGTTGGTACCGGCGATAGGATTGAAATCACAAAAGATTCCGTTATAAATGACCATACCGGCGTGCTGGCTGAAGTTAAAGAGCTAAGACCTGGCGGCATAAAGATTTTAAGCTTTTCTGATGAGGCAATTCTTTTCAATCTGGGTAGCGTACCGTTGCCGCCATACATAAAAGCCCCGTTATCTGAACCCGAGCGGTACCAGACGGTATATGCCGATGAAGCAGGCAGCGTCGCCGCCCCGACGGCCGGGCTGCATTTTACAAGAGAACTGCTTGGTAAGTTAAAAAGCAAGGGTATTGAATGCCTGTTTGTTACCCTCCATATAGGATTGGATACCTTCCGTCCGGTCAGTGAAGATGACCCACGTAAACATACCATTTACCGTGAGTATGGCATAATTGATAAAACGGTGGCTAAAAGGTTGTCCATAGCCAAAAGGGAGGGGCGCAGAATCATCTGCGTCGGCACGACACCGGTAAGGTT
Organism: Dehalococcoidia bacterium; assembly: GCA_030640385.1. Lineage (GTDB taxonomy): Bacteria > Chloroflexota > Dehalococcoidia > Dehalococcoidales. Next base: position 9,616 of record DAOWJL010000001.1, read on the forward strand.
GCTGGAGTATGTTGCTCAGATTTCAGGTGAGGATTCGAAGCCCTTCAGGGGCTGGGTGGACCTTTTTATTCTGCCGGGTCACCGTTTTCGTATGGCAGATGGTATGATTACTAATTTCCATTTACCGCGGTCGACGCTGCTTATGCTGGTTTCCGCCTTTACCGGGCGGGAATTGACTCTGCGAGCCTACAGCGAAGCCATTGAAAGAGGCTATCGCTTTTACAGCTTCGGGGATGCTATGCTGATTCTTTGATTGCTAACTTCTGTTGGCAGATTGCGTTGTAAATCTGTATAGCAGCTTCAATTTGAGCTTTATGTACTACGATAAGATATACAAGGTGGTAATCTGGCTGAAGCAGCGGCCACTTATCTTCTTTGCCGTTCTCCACGCCATACTTTTCCTTGCAGTTTTTGCCAGTCTGGATTATCTCGTCGGTGGTAATAGCTATGAACAAAGCTTGGCCATAAAAATACTTGAGGGCATGCTGCCTTATAGTGATTTCGCCAGCGAATATCCGCCCCTGGCTCTTTTTAGCTTCCTGATACCAGCTCTATTTTCCACCACCCAGCCTTTGTATGATATTTTCTTTGCCATAGAGATATATCTTCTTGACCTGGTGGTACTTTTCATTCTTGTAAAATTCGCCTCACGCCTCAAGCTGCAAATATGGCCTGTCCTGAGTATCTATACTCTATGCCTTGTGGCTATAGGATCTATAATAACCGGACGATTCGATTTATTACCGGCAACACTGGTATTTATAGCCCTGTATGCCTTTGTCAGTGGTAGAAATAAGATTGCCTGGGGATTTCTGGCACTGGGGGCGGCGGCAAAACTGTATCCTCTGGTTATAGCACCGCTGTTTGCATTATATCTACTGCGCCAGAGGCAATACCGACGGCTGGCGCAGGGCATCGCCATCTTTGGCGGTGTTATACTGGTTTTAAACCTCCCCTGGGTAATCATTGATGCCGATGGCTTCTGGCAGTTTCTGAGCTATCATATGGAGCGTGGGCTGCACTCTGAGAGCAGCTATGGCTCGGTGCTTCTGATAGGGCAGTTAATGGGGATGACGCAGGTGGGGGCAGGCCTGACCTATGGTTCTTGGAATCTGGTCTCCCCGGTGGCGGAAAACCTGTCCCGGGCATCATTTTATATTACCGCCGGTCTCCTGTTTGTTACTTACGCTTTTTATGCTCGTCAATTGTGGCAGCAGCCAGGAGATTTATCCATAAAAAAGGTGTTCGGTAATGAGGCGGTGGCATTAATACTCCGTTATACACTGATAGTGGTATTTATTATGCTGCTCACCAGTAAGGTCTTCTCGCCACAATTTCTGATTTGGCTCTGTCCCTTGATACCCTTGGTCAGAGCGAGGCGGCGTTATGTCCCATTGTTGCTATTCTTGGTTGCCGGTGCAATAACCCAGTATATATACCCGCATAACTATATCGCTTTTGAGCTTTTTACTCCACATCTTGTGGTCCTGCATGCTCTCCGCAATTTGCTGCTGGCGGCGATGGTGGTAATATACCTCCTGCCAATGCGTTCCTCACCGGTGAAAGTGGAGGAAGGTGTAGCCA
>DAOWJL010000050.1 GCA_030640385.1 Dehalococcoidia bacterium
AAGGGACCGGTTGACCTGGACGGGCTGTTCTCTGGATATGCCGGTAGCCAAAATGAAGATGACCCTGCCAAGAGAAAGTATGATAAGTCCACCTGGACTTATCAGGTAGATGCTGATGGGATACCACTAAAGGATAAGGGTTTTAAAGATCCCAACTGTGTCTTCCAACTCCTAAAGAAGCAATTTGCCCGTTATACTCCAGATACTGTATCTAAAGTTACCGGTGCCTCTGAGGATACTCTAGTTGAAATATACGAAACCTATGCTGCCTCGGGTCAGAAGGGAAAAGCAGGTACTATTATGTATGCTATGGGTACCACGCAGCATACCAACGGTACCCAGATGATTCGCTCTTATGCTATACTCCAGTTACTGCTAGCTAATGTCGGTGTCGCCGGAGGTGGTATTAACGCCCTTCGCGGTGAATCTAACGTACAGGGCTCCACCGATATGTGCTTGTTATGGCATATCTTACCTGGTTATATAGGCCAACCCAGAGATACTCATACCGATCTCACTAAGTTCCTCGCAACCAAAGGCCCCACGCACGAACCAAAGAGCGCCAACTGGTGGGGCTACTATATCCCCAATACCGAACCCGCAGATCCCTGGAAGAGTAACTATTCTAAATATGTGGTTAGCCTCTTAAAAGCCTGGTATGGCGATAATGCTACCGATAGCAACCAATTTGCTTACCACAATTTACCTAAGGCTGATGCAGGTAAGGACTATTCCTGGATTTCTCTCTTCCATGCTATTGACGATAACACAATCAAAGGATTAATGGCTTGGGGGATGAATCCTGCAGTCTCAGGACCTAATGCTAATATGTCACGTGCAGCTATGGCTAAACTGGACTGGCTGGTAGTCGCCGAATTATGGGAGACCGAGACGGCTGCCTTCTGGAAGGCTGAGGCCGGGGTTAATCCAGCAGATATTGATACAGAGGTCTTTCTACTACCAGCAGCCTGTTCCTACGAAAAGGAAGGTAGCGTTACCAATAGTGGACGCTGGATGCAGTGGCGCTATAAAGCAGTAGAACCACCGGGAGATGCTCATCACGACCTAGGTATAATAAATGACCTGATGGTACGCATCATGGCACTATATCAGGCTGAGGGTGGACCCAGTGCTAAGTCTATTACCGACCTTGATTGGGATTATGGTAATGATCCCGATCCTAAGGAAGTTGCCAAGGAAGTTAATGGTTATGACTTAACAACCGGCAAACTTATGGCTACCTTCGGTGCCCTCAAGAATGATGGCACTACCACATCGGGTAATTGGCTCTACTGTAACAGTTATGTTGAGCCGGAGCTTGAACCTGATGCCCCCATCCCCGGTAATCGAGCAAGTCGGCGCAGCATTGATGACGGCCCCTATAACATAGGTTTATACCCAAAATGGGCCTGGTGCTGGCCGGTGAATCGGCGAATCATATATAACCGGGCGTCTGTTGACTTATTCGGTCAACCCTGGGATGAAGAACATCCGGTTATCAAGTTCACCGGTGAGGCTGCTGATGGAAAATACACCACCAGGACATGGGCAGGTGATGTTCCCGACGGTGGTTGGTACCCAATGAAGAATCCCGATGGTACCGATCGTGATGATACCAAGTATCCCTTCATTATGAAACCTGAAGGACATGCCCGTATCTTCGGTGCCGGTCGTGCAGATGGTCCTTTCCCTGAACACTACGAACCCTGGGAAAGTCCAGTTAATAACCTCTTATCCGGCCAGGAGAATGATCCGGCTTTCAAGATTTGGACTGGACCCATGGATTACAAAGGTACATCGTCTGAGTTCCCCCATGTCTGTACTACATTCAGGCTGGTAGAACACTGGCAGGCCGGTCATATGACCAGAAACCTGCCCTGGATTGTAGAGCTACAGCCCGAAATGTTTGTTGAGATAAGCGAAGAACTGGCCGATGAAATAGGCATTGAGAACGCTGAGTTTGTTACAGTTAGATCAGCCAGAGGCAGTGTCCGAGTTAAAGCCATGATAACAAAGCGTCTCAAGCCCATGCAGATAAATGGCAAGACCATCCATGAAGTCGCCTTGCCATGGCACTGGGGTTTCATGGGCTTGTCTACGGGTGACAGTGCTAACATACTCACTCCCAACGTCGGAGATGCAAATACGATGATACCTGAATACAAAGCCTTTTTAGTTGATGTCACCAAGGCTGAGGAGGGTGAATAATGACGGAAAAAGCAATTCTATACGATCCAACAAAATGTACTGCCTGTCGTGGCTGTCAGGTAGCCTGCAAACAATGGAATGAGCACGAAGGGGAAGAGACAGAAAACTATGGTACCTATGAAAATCCTCCTGATCTCTCTGCCGAAACCTGGGTAAAGATGAGCTTTATAGAAACTGAAAGAAATGGTAAGCTAGCCTGGCTCTTCGCTCGTAGGGCATGTATGCATTGCGAGGAAGCCAGCTGTTCTATAGTTTGCCCTACCGGTGCTATATTCAAAACGGATGAAGGCTTCGTTCATATTGACCAGGATTGGTGTATAGGTTGCGGTAATTGTGTTCAGGCTTGCCCCTTTAACGTTCCACATAAGGATGAGCACATCGGCACTGCCAGAAAGTGCACCGCATGCACTTCTGTAGGCCTAAACCGCCAAGCTGCGGGTCTTGATCCGGCTTGTGTTAAAAGCTGTCCCCCTGATGCCCTCACATTTGGTAATCGGAATGAACTAGTAAGCAAGGGAAATCAACGAGTCGCCGACCTCAAAGCCGAGGGATACACTAACGCTTATCTATACGGCGAACATGAGCTGGACGGCTTACATGTTCTATATGTGCTTGATGATTCACCCGAAGTCTATGACTTGCCCAAATCACCACAATTGGCCTCGAAGGATATTATTGGAAAGTGGTTAACCGGCATTGCTACCGCCGGAGTTATAGCCGCCTTGCCTCTATGGTTCGTTTTCAAACGAAAGCAACAGCTTGAGGCGGAACAATCTAAGACAAAAGGAGGCGTATAATGAGCTTGGGTGAAATGAGTTGGAATATCCCTCTATGGTTTGACATATGGTTAGCCGGCATGGCTGGTGGTGCCTATCTGGTTGCCTTTCTAGCCCATCAATATGGCGGTAGTGCTTATAGAAACCTATTCCGCCTATCTGTCTATACAGGTGTTCCTCTGGCTATAATAGGAGTGTTACTGCTAGTTATAGATCTGGGTACACCAATCTGGTTTTGGCATCTTTTTGGTAACTTTTTGCCTGTTGCCGTAATGTCCATGGGCACCTGGGTTTTAGTAGCATTTCTAGTAATTGCATTCGTTATGATGATTATGTGGGTAATTGAGGGTGATGGTGCGAGAAACCCCGACGCATATAAAGGCAATATGCCAAATATGGCGCGGAGGATATCCGGTCTTCTCGCCTGGATAAACCTCATTTTTGCCGTGTTGCTTATAACCTATCCAGGTGCGCTTCTGGCCAGTACAAGTCAGCCAATATGGTCAAGTACCATACTTCTACCAGCTCTCTTTGTTGCCTCTGCTGCTGCTACCGGTGTGGCTCTGCTAATTCTAATGGCTTTTATTATGAACGCCATAAATAAGAGCAGCTCAACTATATTGAACTCGACCGTAAAATGGTTATTCGGTTCGACCGATTGGCAAATATCTACAGCTAGCATCGGCCAACTGGCTAAGTCACTTATCGGCATAGTTACTGTTCAGGCAGTCATACTAATTGGCTATATTATTTGGCTCAATGCCTCTGGTACGGCTGGTTCGAGTGAGGCTCTTAGCCTGTTGACAACAGGAACACTGGCGATACCATTCTGGATCGCCATCGTTGGTATAGGTATAGCTTTACCATTACTCATGTTACTGACTAATTGGGGTAAAGCAACTCTCGTTATTCTTACCTCGGCTTCATGTGTATTGCTGGGTGGACTCGCCCTAAGAGCAGTAATGATAGTCGGGGGCCAGTTATAAGGAATTAAGGATTAGTTTTAAGTCAAAGTGACGCAATCGATAAGCAGTCAGACTTTGAATAGACTGGAGGAGTGGGTTTCTTCCTTGACCCACTCCTCCAGGTTCTTTGATTTCTATAGACGTTTGCTTCGAATTCAGGCTGAAGTTGAAGATAGCATTAAGATATCAAAATCAGAACTGAGCAATAAAACCGTTAGCAAACGGATAACGAAAGGCAAGACCATATTAAACTTTGAAGATCTTGCTGATAACTGGCCTTTAATATGTGTTACATTTGACAGGGTTACAACTACCTTTGCTGATTATACAGATCTTTTCGGCGATATTCCTAAAATTTTGCTAAAAGAAGAACCGCAAAAAATACTCACAAAAAAAATGACAAGGAGTTGGCTCGAAGGGAAAATTCTACCAACCAAATTAGCTGGAGAGGATATCAATCCTGCTTTGCTGGATCTTCTCATTCACCAGACCCTGCGGCCATTTCTTATCAAGCATTCTCAGGTTCTGAATAGTTTAGTGAAGCAGGAAAAATGGCAACGAGGTTACTGCCCGATGTGTGGTGGCAAACCTGATATATCTTATTTAGAGAAAGAGGTAGGTGCACTGTGGCTTATATGTTCTCGGTGCGATGCTGAGTGGCGCTTCAGGAGACTGATGTGTCCAACCTGTGGTAATCAAGATCCAAATGCAACAACATTTTTTATCGATGATGATGAAATCTACCGTTTATATTTATGCGATAAATGCCATACATACCTTAAGACAGTTGATTTAAGAAAGATTAAAACTCAGGTTTATCTACCCCTGGAACGTTTGCTAACACTGGATATTGACCGTCAGGGACAGGAAAGGGGATATCGTCCCGGCTATATGTATACTCATGATATTTAATGATTAAACCTTTCTGATTTATGGTCACATACTACCCTCTTAAGTTTATTGAAGCGGTAACTTCTTCAAGCTCAGTGATATAATATCTTAAGTTAACTTTTTCATATCATCCGATGATTAACTCATAAGAAACTAAAGAGATTACTCAATATCTTCATCCCATAATACGCCTTAACAGCTAAACGGCGACAAATCAAACATACCGATTCGTTAAAAAGTATTGACTTTTTTTGTTTAACTTGTAATAATTGTATTAAATCATTTAATACAATTAAATCAGCATGATAAATATATACCTCAGCGGAACTAACAAGGCTTCGCTCTATCAACAAATAGTAGAGCAGGTAAAACAACTGGTTGCCACAGGCAGTATTCAACCAGGTGAACATTTGCCGACGGTGAGGCAACTTGCCCATCAGCTACATATTAACCCGGGCACGGTGTCAAGGGCTTACTCGGATCTGGAGCGGCAGGGGGTAGTTATGTCCCGCCACGGTGGAGGCACAATAGTATCAGCCGGGGCAGATAATCCCCGTATCTTAATGCTGCGCCAGAAACACCTCTCGGATATGGTAAGCAATGATATCCTTGATATCTTAAGCCTGGGCTATACCCTGGAGGAACTGGAGGCAGTTTTACCCATACACCTTGCTCGCTGGCACCAGGATAGGCAGAGCGCAGAAAAAACCGCAAGCCCAAACACCATTTCTATAGTCGGCAGCGATGACCTGGCGCTTGGCCTGCTGATAAATCGCCTCAAGCAAAAGCACCCTGAGGTTATCACTCAGGTTAGCTGCGCCGGCAGCCTCGGCGGTCTTATCGCCCTTCAACAGGGAGAGGCTGACCTAGCTGGTATTCACCTGCTGGATGAGGAAACGGGTGAATATAACTATCCTTATGTAAAGCATATTCTGCCCGGTATCAGGGTGGCTGTTGTCCACCTGGCATACAGAGCACAGGGATTTATACTGCCAAGGGGTAATCCCGGGCAAATTAATAAATTAGAGGACTTAAAGCGCTCAGGTATCATTATGGTCAACCGGCAAAAAGGCTCCGGGACACGCGTACTGCTGGACCTGAAACTACGCGAGTTGGGGCTACTACCAGATGAAATAAAGGGCTACCAGCACGAACTGGATACGCACCTGGCTGTTGCCACCGTTATCGCCGAAGGCAAGGCGGATGTTGGCCTAGGCATTGAAGCCGCCGCTCATAGCTGCAGCCTTGATTTCATACCCCTCTTCAGGGAGAGGTATGACCTGGTAATACCGGCAGAGAAATATAAATCAAAGCCGGTATCGTATCTTGTAAAGATAATCAAGAGCCGGAGCTTCAAGAAAGCTATAACAGAGATAGGGGGTTACGATACCTCGGAAACAGGCGATACAAATTTCATAGAGTAGTTATAAATTAAGGCTTCCGACCCGTCGTTCCTAAAGGGTTTCCCAAGGAAAACGGGCGATGGGTATTACTGGAAACAATGCAAAAAAATACTATACTTTCTTTGATATGTGGTTTATTGCTTTTTATTTTGCTGGCTGGCTGCAGCAGTAATGGGACAGGCCCGCTTAAACCACAGGACAGATTACAGGTAGCCACCACCACCAGCCTTTACGATACCGACCTCTGGGGCTACCTTGAGCCCATGTTCGAAGAGGAATACGATGTCGAGCTGGATGTTATTTCTGCCGGCACCGGCATCGCCCTTGAGTACGGCAAAAGGGGAGACGTGGATGTCATCGCCGTACACTCAAAGAGCCGCGAACTAATATACGTGGAAGAAGGCTACGGTGTAGAGCGGATTCCCTTTGCCTATAACTACTTTCTTATTGTCGGGCCGGAGAGCGACCCGGCCGGTATCAAGGGAATGGCTCCAGAGAATGCCTTCAAGAAATTGTTTGATACAGGTTCCGGAACCTTCGTATCACGCGGTGACGATTCCGGCACCCACTCCAAGGAAAAATCAATCTGGGCAAGCGCCGGCTATGAATATGAGGACATCCAGAATACCGGAGACTGGTATGTAGAGGGGGGTAAGGGTATGGGGCCCACCCTGCTTATGGCAAGCGAAATGCAGGGTTACACCCTGACCGATATGGGCACGTTCCTATCTTACAAGGGTGAAATGGCCCTGGTGCCGATTGTGGACGAAGGCGATATATTGCTTAACGTCTATTCAATAATCGCCGGCAACCCGGAGAAAAACAGTAAGATTAATGCCGAAATGGCACAGAACCTGGTGAACTTTATTACATCCGACGAAATTCAGGAGTTAATTGGTGATTACGGTGTTGAATATTATGGTATGCAGCTGTTCATCCCCTGCGCCGGAAACGAACCTGCGTCCTAAATAATATACATCGGGTTGATATATCATGGAAGAGCTGTGGCAGGCACTGGGTAAAGCAGTAGAACTTTTAGTAACCTTTGACGCCGAGGTTATGGAAGCCAGCGGCAGGTCGCTGGCAATTGCGGCCACCTCCTGCAGCATCACTGCCTTTATCTGCCTGCCACTGGGCAGCCTTATTCATTTTTCCCGCTTTCGCGGTAAAAGATTGCTTTTAAATATAATACAGACCTTCTACGGCATACCCACCGTAGCCATCGGCCTCATGGTTTTTGTCCTTTTTTCCAGTAGCGGGCCGCTGGGCGGACTGGATCTCATGTTCACACCAGCGGTTATGGTAATAGGCCAGGTAATTCTGGTGACGCCGTTAATGCTTGGACTTACCATTTCAGCACTCAACGGCGTGGACAAAGCCATAACAGAAACGGCCGTTTCACTCGGCGCCAGCCGGTTTCAGGCGGCCATTATTACCCTGAAACACGCCAGGTACGCAGTGTTGACGGCGGTAATAATGGGTTTCAGCCGGGCATTTGCTGAGGTAGGACTGGCGCTGATGGTCGGCGGCAATATAAAGGGCGCAACCAGAACCCTGACCACCGCCATTTCACTTGAGACTTCAAAGGGGGATATAGAGCTGGCGCTGGCGCTGGGTATAGTATTGATACTCATAGCACTGATAATAAGCCTGACCCTCAATAGACTACAGCAGAGGTAACAATGGCTATAATAGAAACCTTGAGTCTAGGACAGAAATACGGGCGGCAGTATACCCTGAAGAATATAAACCTCAGGGTAGATGCGGGCGATGTATTCGCCCTGATAGGGCCTACCGGTGCCGGTAAAACCACCCTCCTCCGCCTCCTGAACCTGCTGGAAAAACCGTTTGAAGGCAGCATTATCTTTGATGGTATAAATACTACCGGTCCAAATAGTCATTATCTTGAAATACGCCGCCGCATGTCTTTTGTGCAGCAGAAGCCGGTGGTGTTTGATATGAGTGTCTTTGGCAACGTTGCCTGCGGCTTGAAGTGGAGGCATGAACAAAGTGAAGCAATAAAGCAGAGAGTGGAAGGTGCCCTGAACCTGGTTGACTTAATTGACTATGAAAACCGCAATGCCAGAACACTCTCCGGCGGCGAGGCGCAGCGGGTAGCCATCGCCCGGGCGCTGGTTACAGAACCAGAGGTGTTGCTGCTGGATGAACCCACCGCCAACCTTGACCCCAACTCTATAACCAAAATAGAGGAGGTGCTGGCGCACACTATCGCCGAACAAACAATAACGGTGGTTATGGCTACCCATGACATGTCCCAGGGGCAGTACCTGGCAAATAAAATAGGCGTATTGATGAACGGCAAACTTTTACAGACAGGCAGCCCGGATGACATCTTCAGCTCGCCGATAAGCAGAGAGGTAGCCGAGTTCGTCGGTATCGAAAATATACTGGACGGAGAAATAGTAGATAAAGATGGTAACCTGGCAACTATAGACGTTAATGGTACCACCATTCAGGCAATTTCCGATTATGCCATCGGTGAAAGAGTTTATGTATTCATAAGACCTGAAGATATAATTCTCACCCTGGCTCAGGATATAACCAGTGCCAGAAATACATTCCGCGGCAGGATAGTAAAAGCAACCCTGATAGGGCCACTCTTCCATATAAAAGCATACTGCGGTTTCCCCCTGCTGGCCGTTGTTACCAGGAGGTCGGCACAGGAGCTGGGATTAATTGCCGGCAGGGAAATCTACGCCAGCTTCAAGGCTACGGCGATTCACACCATCAAAAAGTAACGGTTCAAGCCGAGCTTTTTAAATGTAAATCCCCCTGGTACTAAATATAATTACATCAGGGTCTTGACAAATACATAATCTTGAGATTATCATTCCACACAGATTGAGCATGGATACTGCAATGGCCGCCAGATATAAAAAGGGGCAGAGAGTAACAATAATGCCGGCGAAAGGCCAACCCGCATCCCCGAGGGATGCGGATATAGAAGCATATATAGGACAGAGCGGGAAAATCGTTGATCACTACTGGATTCGCCCCGGTACGAAGGTATTCTATATTTACACTATACGAATCGGCGATAGCAAAAAGGAAATCGTTGTTCACGAAGACGAGATAGAAGCTCACATAGAGTAGTGCCAGATGTTCGGCTTTCCCGCGCAGCCTAAAATAACGAGGTTATAAAAAAGCCGACCATAACCAGTATAATAATTATCTTCAACGGGGAACCTAGAACACGCAGTAGCTTTACACTTTATGTATTACAACTTCGCCAGACCCCATAAGACACTAGCTAATCCGTATCCTAGAACACCAGCTATGGCAGCAGGCGTTAGCGGTCATATCTGGACAGTAGAAGAAATTGTAAAACTTACCGCTTGACATTCTAGTTGGTATATTGTACAATACACCTGTACAATATATTGATATTATGAGGGGATAATCATGATTACAGAAACGACATACAGTAATGCTAGGCAAACCTTTCGTGCCTTATGGGATCAGGTAATATCAACACGTGAACCTGTTTTTATTACTCGCAGAGGTGCGGAGAATGTTGCTCTGGTTTCGGCGGATGAACTAAGTGGTGTAATGGAGACAATTCACCTGCTTCGTTCTCCAGAGAATACCAAAAGGTTATTAACAGCATTGAATCGTGCTTACGAAGATGGTGTTCAACCATCATCATTAGAGGAACTCAAGCGAGAGTTAGGGGTTGGGCAAGAGTAAGCACAAACAAAGAGCAAAGACGAGAAAGCCAGTATTTCAAATTGAGTTCAAAGAGGATTTGAAGTATTGGATTGATGTAAATTGGGCAATTGCGCATAGGGCGTTAAACATAGTGGATGAGATAATACACCGAGACCCCTTTACTGGCACGGGTAAACCAGAGCCATTAAAGGGTATTCCAAATACATGGTCAAGACGGCTTACGCAAGAGCATCGCATTGTTTATCTAGTCCGTGATGACCGAATTGACTTTCTTCAGGCACGCTATCACTATTAGTTACCCACATTCAAAATGATACACTACCAAACTTCCAATTTTATTGACAAAAACGGATTATTAGGCTATAGTATTTTACCGCTGCTTCAGCGGGTGCTACTCTTAAACTTCAAAAAACATAACACAACCAAATATTCAGCGATACAGCACTCTTAAAGGGGGGAGAGAAAGTATGAAGTTAAAGGTTGTAATTATTCTAACTTTAGTCCTGGCGGCATTAGCAGTGGGGATAGTCTTTTCAAATACTACTGATGCCGTTTTCTTTGACTCCGTTCCGTGGATTACAATAGTGGCGGCAGGTCTCGGCTTTATCCTTGGCGTCGCTAGAGCCTTGCTCAAGGGTAAGGAGGAGATAAGCTATGGTGAAGTAATCAGGCATGGCGGAGGCTCCTTCCTTGAGCATTGGGGAACTGCCCTCGGCATTTTTGCACTATTAGCTTCAGGTATCTTGCTGGGGTTTCTATTTTTCCCCGGCATCATGAAGAACCTAGATACAACCCCCTTCCCGCTGAACATACACTTTGTCGGCGTTGTGGTTGCCCTGCTTGGTGGTTTTTTCTTTGTGGGAGACTACATTTTTTCTAGAAAATACGACCGGCTTATTCCGAATATTCCTGATATTTTCGGCGGGTTTATTGGTAAATATTTCCTTAGGCGTAAATGGTCTTCTGAAGATAAATACCTTTCATCTCAGAAAGTAGCATTCCTTGGTTTTGCCTTCATAGGCGCTGGTATTTTAATATCCGGCGCCGTTAAAGTAGCAGCCCATATCTGGCCGATAGATGCTGATTACTGGGCATTTTTCACCGTTTTGCACGATTTATTCTCGCTACTTTTCATCTTTTTACTTATTGTGCATGTTCTTCTGGTTTTAGGCTTAAGGGAATGGCCGGCTCTTTTTTCTTGGATTACCGGCAAAGTTACCGAAGAGCGTGCGGAGGAAGATTATCCCGTTTGGCATAAAGAGCTAAAAACAGGCAAACGTCGGGGCTATAAGTTGCTTGGATATAAGGGGGTTAGTAAAGTTGAAAAGTAAAGCTGTACTATTGTTACTAACTTCGGGACTCTTGATCCTGGTTATTGGACTAGCCGCTTGCGGCCGTACTTCAGTGCCGGGTGACCGGGTAAATACAATACCCCATGATGTGGACTGGGGATTCACTAACTGCCTTGTTTGCCATACTGGTGGTGATATAGCTTTACCCGCCATCTTTCACCCTACAAATCCTGCTAATGAAGACTGTCTGAATCTAGGATGTCACTTTGTAGAAGGCTCTACACCACCGGTTTCTACTACAACTACACCACCTATTACAACCACTACGACAACACCACCGGTTTCTACTACAACTACTACTGAACCATCTATTACAACCACTACGACAACACCACCGGTTTCTACTACAAC